>CANDLP010000240.1 GCA_947385505.1 uncultured Clostridia bacterium | reverse complement strand
AAAATAGCAATGTTCGGCGAATTCTCCGTATCGTACAGAGAAAATACCATCAGCGAACACTCCAAAAGATCAAAAAAACTCTGGCTCCTGCTCCAGTATCTGGTGGTGCACCACAACAGGGCAGTGGCACAATCAGAGCTTATCGACATTCTAAGCCGAGAGGACGAGGGCGTAAACCCAACCAGCGCCCTGAAAACGCAGATACACCGATTAAGGGATATTTTATCTGAACTGGGCTGTGAAGAACAGATCATAGTTTGCATAAACGGCGCATACAGCATAAATACGGAAATAGAGATAGAAATAGACGCGGAAGAATTTGAAAAAGCATTTAAGGAAGCCGCTTCCACCGATGACAAGGAAGAAAAGCTCAGTCTTATACTTAACGCGGTCAACCTTTATTCCGGTGATTTTTTAGCCAAATCCGCGTATGAATCATGGGTAATCCCGTTAAACACATATTACCGCTCGGTTTACAGCAAGGCGGTGCGCGTAGCGGTGGAGCTGCTTACCGCTATGGGAAAGCTTCACGATATAATAGCCATTTGCAGCAAAGCTTCAACTATCAACCCGTATGACGAGTTTGTACATTACAGCCATATAAAAGCCTTAGCGGAACTTGGGGATCAGGAAAGCGCAAAACGCCAGTATGAAACGGTAACTCATCTGATGATGACTAAGTTCGGCATAACCCCGTCTAAAGAGCTGATAGAGCTTTACGACACCGCCATAAAGTCGAAAAAAAGCGTAAAATCCGATATCGACGCGGTGATCTCCGATCTGCTGGAGCAAAGACAGGTAAGCGGCGCTTTTTTCTGCGAATACCAGATTTTCAAACACCTGTATCAGCTTGAGATAAGGGATTCCCAAAGAACGGGAATCAGCATAAACATATGCCTTCTCACCGTCAACGGCGCGGATGGGGAACTCCCCTCACAAAATCCTTTAAATAAAGCTATGCAGAGATTGCAGGACTGCGTATCCCGTTCTCTCAGAGGCAGCGATATTTTTTCAAGGTACAGTGTGAGCCAATATGTCATAATGCTCTTAAACACCAACGAGCAGACGGGCGAGCTGATAATGAAGCGTATAGAAAAGGCATTCAAGAGGGAGAACACCAACAAGGATATAGAACTCAGCTATGTCTTTAAAACCACAAGAAGAAATGATTTTGAATAAAATATTTCAATTTTTTCGGAGCAAAACAGCAAAAATGAAACCTTATAAAATTATAACAACATTTACGGCAGCCGCATTAGCTTTAATACAATGCGGCTGTGTTGATATTTCGGACAGACAGTTTATCCCCGAACAAACCTCGGAAAACGTCATATACGAAGAGGAGAACGGAATCGGAGGGGATCTTCTTATCTCTTCCGGCGCTTCGGCGGAGGAAACGGCTCCCCCCGTTCGCCCTGCTGTAATAAACAAGAATTCCTTTTCCGACGCCCAGGAAAAATTTATCGAATCCTGCTTTTTTATGGGAGACAGTATCTGTTCGGGCTTCTCAATGTACGGACTCAGCGAGAGCTGCTGCGCCAAGGCAGGGGTTGCGGCACGGAATATAAACGATTTCACCTTTGAGTTTGAGGGGGCGCAGGTAGAGCCGTTAACAGCGGCGGTGAACAGCGGGAAGAAAAACCTTGTGTTCCTTATGGGAATAAACGATGTAAACATAGAAGACGCGGAAAAATTTGCCGAGTATTACGACAGCTTTCTGAAACGGGTGGAAGCGCTTTGTCCCGACGCCTCAATATATGTTATGTCTATTACGCCGGTCACCGAGGACAGCAGATTTTGTTATAATTATGAAATAGACGAGTTTAACGAGGCTCTGTATAAAATGGTGGAAAATTCGGAGTCGGGAGTAAGGCATTATATTGATTCATCGGAAGGTCTTAAAACCGAATCGGGGGGATTGTCGGAAGAATTCGCTATGGAAGACGGAGTTCATCTGGGCAAGAGCGCTTATTATTATATGCTTTATTCGCTTTGCGAAGGGGCGGGGGTTGTTTGATTTTACGAAAGGGAAAGGAATGATTAAAATGCAGGCAAAGGTAATAGTAAAATCCCTGATTCTCAACCGTTCTCTGAAAAAAGTCCTTCTTATCCGACGCAGCGCAGACGATGAAGAAGGCGGAGGAACATGGGAAAGCGCGGGAGGAAAGGTCGAGGAAAATGAAAGTCTTGAAGATGCAATAGTAAGAGAAATTTCGGAGGAAACGTGTCTTAATGTATCTCCCGAACGTCTTTTATACGCGTCTTTGGGGGAAATAAACGGCCAAAAGCATATTTTTATCGTTTATCTGTGTGTTACCGACGAGACGAAGGTCATATTAAGCAGGGAGCATACGGAATGCCGCTGGGTAAATAAGGATGATTGCAAAGGTATGCTTATAGGAGAAATTGCGGAAGATTTTATCAAATATGGGGTATACGAGCTTGAATGGTGACTGTACTACTGTATATTTTACAAACCTCCGCGTCTATTTCGGGAGAAAAGGGCATCGGCATCTACTTTTTTGGTGTCCCGTGCAAGTCAAACCTCGCAGAAAAAGCACTGCCTATCTTAACAGGGAAGCCCTCGCTTGCAGGGCTTTTTTAATTCACCATTTTCGTAACGGAAACTCCAATTACTATAATTTATAACTTTTTTGCCTTAACACAATAAAAACCGTTCCCCTGTTTGTACGAAAAATACCCCTTGTAATTTAAATTAAAATGGTGTATAATAAATAAAATAAACGAAAATCTATAAAAGGGGCGGTTTGTCAATATATTGTCCGTAACTGCATAATTGCCCCCAAAAGAAAGGAAAAATCATGGAAATCACAAAAGACACTATCATAGGCGATATACTCGACTTTAACGCAGAAGCGGCGGCGCCCTTCTTTTTTGAAATGGGTATGCACTGTTTAGGCTGCCCTTCCGCAAGAGGTGAAAGCGTAGCCCAAGCGTGCGCGGTTCACGGCGTTGATCCCGACGCGCTGGTAGCAAAGCTTAACGACGCGGTAAACAAGTGAATATCCGCCTTGACCGACGCCTTAAAACGGTGGCTGAACTTGTCCGCACGGATAAGCGTATTGCCGATATAGGAACGGATCACGCTTTAGTCCCCTGTTGGCTTTATCGGCAGGGGGCTAAAGAAATTTATGCCGCCGATATTGCCGAAGGACCCTTGGCTTGCGCCAAAGCCACTTCGGAACTTTACGGCATAAAAGATATAAAGTTTGTGCTCAGCGACGGGCTGGACAATATCCCCCCCGTAGACGATGTAATTATAGCGGGAATGGGCGGCGAAATGATCGCCGATATTCTCTCCCGCTGTACATATCTGAATAAAGATATGCGCTTTATACTTCAGCCTATGACTAAAGACCACCTGTTAAGACGGGAACTTTATCAAAACGGCTTTGAAATAATCACGGAGAAAACGGCTGTCGTATCAAAAAAAGTGTACACCGTTATGCTTTGCGCTTATACGGGCGAAAAGACCGAAATAGCCGAAACTTTCGCCTTTCTCGGAAAAAATTCCGACATAGAGTACAGGAAAAAGGTGCTTGACAGGCTGGAAAAAATGGGCAAGGGCGAACCTTTTTACCTTGAAATAAAAAACGAAATAGAAAAAAATATAAATAAGGAACCAATCATATGAAAACAGTTACCGTTGGCGATGTATACCGTTATATTGACGCTGTTGCGCCCTTTGACACACAGGATAAATTTGACAATTCGGGTCTCCTTGTGGGAAGTATGGAATCTTCCGTCACAAAAGTCGCTGTTTGCCTTGATATTACCGGAAAAACAGCCGAAGAAGCGGCTCAAAAAGGGGCGGAGCTTATAGTTTCCCACCACCCCCTTATATTTCACAAGCTGAGCGCCGTTGAGATGCACAACCCTTTAAATATACTTATCAAAAACGATATCAGCGCCATTTGCGCCCATACCAATGTGGACATCTGCCAAAAGGGAATAAGCGACGTAATGCTCGAACTGCTGGGGTTTAAGGGGGAAACAAGGGTATTGGAGCCGATTCATAAGGACGGAAGCGGCTACGGAAGGATAGTGGATACTGATTTTGTTTCGGGGGCGGACTCGCTGGCTGAAATGTGCAAAAAGGCTTTTCACTGCAGCACGGTGAGATATTATGACAGCGGGCGCGCGATAAAAACCGTGGGCGTTTGTTCCGGCGCGGGCGGAAGCGAGGGCGATGTTGAAAATGCCGCCAAAACGGGCTGTGATGCTTTAATTACGGGAGACGTAAAACACAGCGGATTTATCGAAGCCGCCAACAGGGGGATAACCCTTGTAGACGCGGGGCATTTCCATACCGAAAATATAATTTGCGGCAAAATTGCCGCGGCGCTTCAAAAGGATTTGGGAGTTGAAGCCTTTGTTGCGGAAAACAGCGTTGATATATTGAAATATTGCTGAATTTTCATTTGAATTTTCATTACGCTCGAAGCACCGCTTCGCTTGCTTCTCTGTCTGCTGTAAAAAGGGCGGGCTGATAAGCGGCGCTTCGCTTGCTTTTTATTTGGGATTTATGTGAAGGGTTTCTAATATTTTGCGGTAGCAGTGGGGCTCTGCCCCACACC
>CANDLP010000239.1 GCA_947385505.1 uncultured Clostridia bacterium | reverse complement strand
GACTGGAGTTCAGACGTGTGCTCTTCCGATCTGATCGCTCAAATTACCGCCTGTAACATTTACTTTAATCATTGATTTTTTCCTTTCTGAATATAATCGCTGTTTCCTCCGTTTTGTACCCCCGTTATCAATATGCAGTTTATTTTGTGGAGCAGTTATGATTATACCACCATATGATGTGGATTGCAATAGCGAATTCGGCAAAAATAACAGCCTAATTTTGTAGAATATTACGATTGATTTTTCACTAAGGCTTGTTCCTTCCCAAAGCAAAAAGCAATAACAGCTACTCGAATTTTCCCGACCGGCTTTCGTAAATAAAACGAAATTTTATTTAAAAATCAACTTAAATTTGGTCATAAATTCATAAAGCTTTTTCGACAAAAAAGCCAGATATATCAGATATATAAAAGCACCGCCCCATTCTGAATAACAAGGCGGCGCCATATAGTAATTCTGGATTTTCACCGGCTTAATCAGACAGCGAGGTCAGCGTATTGTAAATAAAAGGCAATTTAAGGCAACTGCCCTTTTGTTACGGCACGTTTATTCACCTTTAAGCGGCTGTCATCATACGTTACCCTTAATAACGGCTCGGACATATACAATCCTGCCTTAAGGCGGGCGAAAACCCTTTGAAGTAAGCTTTAAAAAACCGGATCACACGCCCGATTTGATTATCCTGTTAACCGAAGCCTGAATTTCGTTTACAATATGCTCTATCTCATCGTAAACAGCTCCGCTCTGCTTTGAAAGCGTTCCGATCTCGCGGGCAACGACCGCAAATCCAACGCCGGCTTTACCTGCGGCGGCGGCTTCAATGTTGGCGTTTACAGAAAGAATATGCTCCATGGTAGCGGTATTATGAAGATCGCTCATAAGACCCTTGGCGGCTTCGATGTTTTCGTTGATTCCGCCGAATTCGTCCCTGAACACCTTGACCTGCTTCTCATTGGCTGTCTGGAGATACTGGAAATTGACAAGCATATTCATAATATCGCCAAGCATGGTGGCTGAAGCGCGAATAGTCTTTTCGTCTCTTACGGGAACTTTGCGCAGGGCTTCTATGTAAAGATCCTCGTTAATGCCCAACTCGCGGGCAATTGATCTGAACTTCTCCTCATCGGGAGGAACGGGAAGAACCTGTCCGCCGATTATAGCGCCCACCTTTTCCTCGCCTATTTTAAGATCGATGGAAAAATCCATAAGACCGGCATGACAAAAATAAACACCGCTGCACTCGTTGTCGCACTTGATGCAGCGCCTTTCACCTTCGGCGCTTTCTCTTGTGTATTTCATACAGAAATCGTTAAAATTGCTCGGTTCGGTTATATATTTTCCGTCCGCGCCTACCGCTATCGCAGCAAGACCGGTAGCTTCGGAAAACAAATCCTGTATTTCCTGAAATTTCTCAAGATCCACAAATTCTCTTATATCCAGCATAAAAGTACTTTCCTTTCAAAGGTTGTCGTCATAGGACGGATTTAAGAGCTTATGTCCGTAACAGTAGTAGAAACACACATTACAAACAGCGACTCTGAGCGGCCGCCGAATGAGCCGCGCTTTAACCAGAGCGGCTCGGCTTCGGTACCTCGGTACTATTTTATCACATTTCTTTTGTAAAATCAAGTCCTTTGTTAAATTTCGCCGTAATTTTGAAAAATTTATCGGCATTGTCTGATTTATAATTTTCGTTATTTTTTCAGAAGCTCAAGCACAGCCGCCTCCGGCATTGCTCCCACGCTTTTTGCAGCTTCTTTTCCGTTTTTGAACACAATAAACGTAGGTATTGCGGAAATTCCGAACTGAGACGCAAGCTCTCCCTCCTCCGCTACATCAACTTTTCCTATCTTATATTCGGGATGCTCCGAAGCTATTTTTTCAAGTATCGGCCCCATCATGCGGCAGGGACCGCAGGTCTCCGCCCAGAAATCCACCAGTACAGTACCTTCCGACGTCTCGGAAACGAAATTTTGTGAAGTAAGTTTTACAGTCGACATTTTTACATCCGCCTTTCATATCGTTTCATATTTCTTTTAATACAGTATAGCATATTATACCGCATTTTTCAACAATTAAACAGATAAAATTTTTTTGTTTTTACAGTAATAAAAACCACTGGACAAAAATCAATAAAAGTGATAAAATAAAATAAATCCGAAATTTTAATAAATTCAACGGGAGGAAAAACAAATGACAGAAAACGAAGCCCGCGAAGCTATATGTGAAGTGGGGCATAATCTGTGGCAATTGGGATTTGTCGCCGCCAACGACGGGAACATCTCCGTAAAACTTGACGAGGACGTGTTTTTGGCCACGCCTACCGGCACAAGCAAACGAATCCTGCGGCCCGAAATGCTTATAATGGTAAACGGGAAAAACGAAGTAATAAAAGAAGCTGTCGGCTATAAGCCTTCCTCGGAATTTAAAATGCACCTGAGCTGCTATGAGGAGCGTCCCGACATAAATGCGGTGGTACACGCCCACCCCCCTACAGCCACAGGCTTTGCCATAGCCCATATACCGTTGGATGATTATTCTATGCCCGAAGCGGTAATATTCTTGGGCAGCGTGCCCATCGCCCCTTATGACACTCCCGGCTCGGTGGGGCTCGCTGAATCCATAAAACCTTTTTTGAAATATCACGATACAATTTTAATGGAAAACCACGGGGTTGTCTCGGTCGGCGTAGATATTACCCAGGCTTATTACCGCATGGAAACCGTAGAACACTATGCAAAAGTATCGTTAGCCGCAAGACAGCTTGGCGGAGCTCACCCGCTTTCGAGAGAAAAAATCGACGAGTGCATAGAAATAGGCAAGAACTGTCCGCTTCGTCATCCGGGATACAGAAAATACTCGTAACTTGAAAGGTAAGCGCAATTTATGAAAAAAGTACTTATTTTTGACTTCGGCGCGTCTTCGGGCAGAGCACTGATTTGCAGCTATGAGAACAAAAGCTTCTGTTCCACCGAAATACATCGGTTTGCCAACACTCCTGTCAATTCGGGAAAAACGCTCTGCTGGAACATCGATATGATTTTAAAAGAAGTGGACAAGGCTATTGACAAGGCGGAAGATTACGGCTTTGACGCAGTATCCATAGACACCTGGGGCGTGGACTTCGCCCTTCTGGATCAAAACGGAGAATATGTGCAAAAACCGGTGAACTATCGGGACAAGCGCACTGACGGTATACCCGAAGAGCTTTTTGACACCATGCCCGAAAAAGAACTGTATTTACGCACGGGAATAAAACAAATGCAGATAAACACGATGTATCAGCTTCTTGCCATAAAGAAATACAATCCCGAAGCGCTTTCGTCCGCCTGCCATATGCTTATGATGCCGGACCTTATAGCATACGAGCTTACGGGAGCTATGGCCAACGAATACACCAACGCCACCACAACCGGTTTAATTGATCCCAAGACAAAAAACTGGGACTTTGAACTTATAGAAAAGTTAGGACTTCCAAAGCGCATTTTCGGAAAAATAATTATGCCCGGCGAACAGATAGGCTGCCTTAAAGCCAAATACACCGATAAAGAGATCCCGGTTTTCGCCTGCCCCTCTCACGATACAGCCAGCGCTATTGTGGCTGTGCCTTCTACGGAAAAAAAGTTTGCTTATATAAGCTGCGGCACATGGGCGCTGTTCGGGACGGAGCTTAAGGAACCCGTAATAAACGACCTCTCCTTTGAGGGAGAGTTTACCAACGAAGGAGGTTTCGGCGGCACCGCTTTTCTGAAAAATATTTCCGGCACATGGTTCTTACAGGAATGCATAAGACACTTTAACGCCAACGGGGAGGTATTCACCTTTAACGATATGGAAGCCTTTGCCAGAAGCGCGCCCCCGTTTATTGCCAAAATTAACCCGAATGATCCCATGTTTATGGATAAAAACGGCGATATGCCGAAAAAGGTCTTGGAATACTGCGAGAAAACGGGGCAAACAAGACCCAAATCACTGGCGCAGACCTTAAGAATAATCTATGAAAGCCTTGCGGCGGAGTTTGCCGCAACGCTGGAAGCGTTGGAAAAGGTCACCGATTACACCTATCCCGCGGTATATATATTCGGCGGCGGATCAAAAGACAGCTTTTTATGCCAGCTTACCGCCGACGCTACCGGCCGAACCGTAATCGCTGGCCCCACCGAAGCCACAGCTATCGGAAACGCAATGAGCACACTTATTACGTTGGGAGAAATAAAAGATATAGCTGAAGCAAGGGCAATAGTTAAAAGAGGCGCTCAGCTTAAAGAGTTTTTGCCCAACCTTGCGGACGGCGACGGAAGAAGATAATTTTCCAGATAGGCTTTCGGTTACAATTTTCTTTAACTTGTAAGAAAATTTTCGCATTTGTAACCTAATAACCAAACTCAATATGATTTTTCCGCAGATTCCTATAGTTGAAAGAATTTTTTGTCTGTACTGCCAAAAAATTCTTTCAACTAAAATTACATATTTGGTAACTATTTTGTTTAAATTTTCTTGCTTTTTTTTGCTCAAAAGGTTATAATTTAGATGGTCGGTTTCAATGCTTACGCATTGTCGGCGGCGTATCCCACATTGAAGTAAAGAGTAAAGAGAAGGTGAGCGTATGGAAA
>CANDLP010000238.1 GCA_947385505.1 uncultured Clostridia bacterium | reverse complement strand
GAAAAAAGCTTTATTCCGTTATACTCCACCGAATTGTGAGAAGCGGAAATCATAACTCCCGCGTCGGCTTTATGGGTCGTTACAAGATATGCCACGGCAGGAGTGGGCACCACGCCCAGAAGCTGTACATTCACGCCCACCGAGGTGATCCCCGCAATAAGAGCGGCTTCCAGCACATCGGAGGAAATTCTCGTATCCTTTCCTATTATAATGTTAGCTTTGGAGTTATCGATCTTATGCCTTGTAAGCACCGTTGCCGCCGCTCTTCCTATCCGCATTGCAAGTTCGCAGGTAAGCTCGGTTACAGCTACCCCTCTCGCACCGTCGGTTCCGAATAATCTTCCCATTATGCTATCTCCTGTGTAAATTTTTTTGCATTGAAATGCTACAGGAACATCTGCTGTCCCTCAAAATCAATATTCAAATGTTTATACGCCAAAGGCGTCGCCGTTCTTCCCCTGGGTGTTCTGGCAATAAAACCAAGCTGCATAAGATACGGTTCGCACACATCTTCCAAGGTTACCGACTCCTCACCAAGAGCGCTTGCCAAAGTTTCAAGCCCAACGGGGCCGCCGCTGTAGCCTTTTATTATCATAGTCAGCATTCGCCTGTCCAGACTGTCAAGACCAAGCTCGTCTATTTCAAGGCAGTTTAAAGCATAATCCGCCAGCTCGCGGGTTATTTTTCCTTCGCCCTTAACCTCCGCAAAATCTCTTGCCCGTTTTAAGAGTCTGTTTGCGATACGGGGGGTTCCTCTTGAACGCTTGGCAAGCTCCGCCGCACCGTCTTTAAGGGTGGGTATGCCCAAAATAACCGCCGAACGCATTATTATCTCGCTGAGCTGTTTATGACTGTACAATTCAAGCCTTTCCACAACCCCGAAACGGTCGCGCAGCGGTCCGGTAAGCTGTCCCGCGCGGGTAGTGGCTCCTATAAGTGTAAATTTCGGCAGGTCGATACGTATGGACTGTGCGTCAGGACCTTTTCCTATCATTATATCAAGGGCAAAATCCTCCATGGCGGGATACAGAACCTCTTCCACCTGTCTTGAAAGCCGATGTATCTCGTCTATAAACAATACGTCCCCATCTTTTAAAGTGGACAGTATCGAAGCAAGGCTTCCGGGCTTTTCAATGGCGGGACCTGATGTGATCTTTATCTGTACTCCCATTTCGTTGGCAATTATCCCAGCGAGGGTCGTCTTTCCCAGACCGGGAGGACCGTAAAGCAAAACGTGATCCAAAGACTCTTTTCGTTTTTTTGCCGCTTCTATATATATTTTAAGGTTTTCCTTTACTTTTTCCTGTCCTATATATTCGTTAAGGCTCTTTGGTCTTAAGCTGAATTCAATATCTATATCCTCCGGGGTGCAGTTCGTTTCGATAAGCCGCCCGAACTGTAAGTCCTCGTCTTCGGCGCCCTGAAAACCGCCCATCTCTATTGCCATTTGACCGCTCCCTTCAAACTATTCCTTTAAATATAACTTTATTCGTCAATTTACTAAATTATTTTCCAGAAAGTCTTTTCAAGCCCTCTTTTACAAGCTCCTGAACCGTAAGCTCGGCGCTTAAGCCCTCCAAAGCCTTCTGCGCCTGAGCATTGGTAAATCCCAAAACCATAAGCGCGGTAAGCGCTTCTGAAAACGCGTTACCCGCAGCGGCTCCCAAATCGATTTTCGGTATGTCCAACGTTTCAAAGGAATTGTCTTTTTTAAGCTTGTCCTTAAGCTCCAGTATTATCCTTTGCGCCATTTTATTGCCTATTCCTTTGACGCGGGTTATAGTCTTGGCGTCCTCGTTTACTACCGCAAGAGCAAATTCCTGCGGCGATAAGCTTGAAAGAATATCCACAGCCACTTTACAGCCCACTCCCGACACCGAGATCAGCATTTTAAAACAGTTCAGCTCGCTTTCGTCCACAAAGCCGTACAGCTCCATAGCGTCCTCTCTTACATTCATGTATGTATAAAGCTTCAGCTTTTCACCGACGCAGGCTCTTGAAACCGCCTCCGTAGTTGAACGGCATTCAAATCCCACTCCGCCGCATTCCACCACTATTATATTTTGTTTAAGGTGAGTTACTTCACCGTTTATACTGTATATCATTTTTACTTTTCCTTTTTATATTATTTTTTTGCCGAATCCCGCCAAAAGCGAATTGTCGGTATGAGCATGACAAACGGCTATTGCCAGAGCGTCCGCCGTATCGTCGGGCTTAGGTATCTCCGTAAGGCGCAAAATACGCTTTGTCATCTCCTGAACCTGTTTTTTGACCGCTTTCCCATAACCGGTTACAGACTTTTTTACCTCTAAAGGCGTGTATTCCCTTATAAGAAGCCGCCTTTTTATCGCCGAGAGGAGTATTACTCCCCTTGCTTCCGCCACGTCTATTGCCGTTTTCTGATTGTTCTGAAAATACAGCTTTTCAATGGCTAAGCTTTCGGGCTTGTAAATATCCAGAATTTGACTGACATCGTCGTATATTATTTCAAGCCTGCGGTTAAAATCTACATCGGCGGGAGTTGTAACAGCGCCGTAATCAATAACCTTAAAACGGCTGTTGTCATATTCGATTATTCCGAACCCCACTATCGCGTAGCCCGGATCGATACCTATTATCCTCATTCGGCGATTACCTTGTATATATCCTATACCTTTCCTATTTTAACAATTTATTATATCACAGGTAAAAAAAATTTGCAAGGAAATTTTGTTAAAACTTAAGCTTGTTCACCTCTTTTTCACAAAAAACGGCATAAAGCCGAAAAACAGCCTTACGCCCATAAAAAAATATACAATTGTAATTATTAACCGTCTTACAAATTTGGCTATATTTATGCCTTCGCCTTTTTTCTGCGAAAAACGGCATATACAATCCTTCTGTCCAGAAGCAAAATAAGCATAACGTAAACAAGCCCACCCGTACAAACGGTAAAGGTCATTCTTAAAAGCGCCGTAAAATTATCATATAACAGGTAATATGACAGCAAAGCCGCAAGTGCGCAGGCAAATGCCGCCGCAAAAGGCTTTACAAACAGCGGGAATATTTTCACCGAAGTGCCCGACGCTTTTTTAAGACATATTATCCCAAGGCTCATAACTACAATATGAGAAATTACCGTTGATAAAGCCGCCCCGAATACGGCAATATAAGGTATTCGCAGAAAGAGCAGATTAAGTATCAGCTTTACGGCGGAGCCTGTCATCATAAGTTTTATGGGAAGATCAAACCTGCCCACCGCCTGAAACACTGAAAACAATCCGCCGCAAAGGGCGATCGGAATCCCGCCGGCGCAAAGAACGGTCATGGGCATAACGCTGACGCTCACTTCAGCCAATCTGACAGGATAAAGCAGCGACAAAACCGGCTCGGCAAGTACTCCCAAAGATAAACAAAGGGGCAGACCGATAACAAATATCCCGCTTAAAAGAATGCTGATATTTCTTTTGACCTCATCGGTATTTTTGCGTTCAAAGGAAGCTGTTATTTGAGGCAAAGCGCTTTTCCCCATCAGCGCCGTCAGAGAGGTTATTATCATAAACATTGAAAGTACTATACCGGTATAGCTTCCGTAAACAAAGTTTCCGAAGGCTTCCGTTCCGCTCGATTTAATGGCAAGAGAATAATTATAGAAAAAAAAGCTCTGATTTTTGAAAAAGCATTCCTGTATCCCGCCGGAAATTGTAATAAGATCAATAAATGAACCTAAATTGATTATTACCGCCCCCAAAGATATAGGCAATGAATCCGTCAGTATTCTTTTGGCAAGCTTGGCTTTGGAAGGCGGTTGGGGGCTTTTCTCTATATCTGCTGCGGTTATACCGTCCGTTCTTGCCCTGCTCCTTATAATAAGCGAAAGTGTGCCGCAAAGCTCTCCGATAGTGGTACCCAAAACCGCTGCGGCTGCGGCAAGGGGAAGGATATTATCCATAGGTACAGCGCCTTGCCGTCCGAAATAAAGAACCGCGCCGGACAATCCCAAGCCCAATACCGCCTTGACCACCGACTCGGTAACCTGAGAAACGGCGGTGGGCAGCATATTATATAACCCCTCAAAATAACCCCTGTATGCCGACGCAAGGCAGCAGAACAAAACCGAAGGAGCTGCCGCCATAACCGCCCAAAGGCTTTCGGGAGAACCCGCCGCATACTTTGCAAAGGGAGAAGCGAACAGAAACATAAAGACAGCGCCTAAAATTCCCGCCAGAAGAGCTATCGTGAGTGAAACGGATTTTATGCGTCTCGCCTCCGTATACCTGCCCCCCGCTATGCTCTGTGCGGTAAGTCGGGTAACTATTACGGGTAATCCCGCCGCAAGAACAGTGTAAACGGGATTAAAAAAGCTGAAAGCGGTGGAAAAATACCCCATTCCCACTCCGCCCATCATATTGGTCAAAGGAATCTTTAAAACGGCTCCGATAATCTTTGTAATAAACATTGCCACAAACAGTATAACGGTGTTTTTAAAAAAACCGCCGCTTTTTTTCATTATATAACCCTCCTTCAAGTTCTCCTCCTGCCCCATTCAAGCGGACAGATCGTTATACTGTTTTCGCTTTAAAAACAGACAAAGTCTGTTTTTAAAGATGCCGCAAAGCGGCATGCGGCGATAGCCGCCGAAA
>CANDLP010000237.1 GCA_947385505.1 uncultured Clostridia bacterium | reverse complement strand
CGTCCCTTTAGAATAAAGCTTGTTAAGCTTGTTTTCCGGCGATTAATCGGCGATTAGGAAGCGTATCCTGTACGGGAACTATAGTGGCTGGCGCGTGTCCGGCTGGAGATTGGGTGAAGCATGAAAGCCGGATGGCGCACCAAAGTTAGGTGAGGCGTTAATTTGGCGCTGGCAGAATGGAGGAAAAAATGAGTACAAAATATCGAAGCCGCACATTAGATCAAATCAGTGAGGCAGATGTGGGAAGCACATTTGTGGCAGCGGGCTGGGTGGAAAATATCCGTGATCACGGCGGTATAAAATTCATCGATCTCAGAGACCACTACGGCGTTGTACAAATCACCATGCAGCAAAACGAAAGCCTTCTCGAAGGCATACACAGAGAATTTACCGTTTCCGTGGAAGGAAAGGTCATAAACCGCGACCCTTCCACCTATAACGATAAAATAATCACCGGAAAGGTGGAAATCGTGGCGGAAAGCTTAACTGTTCTGGGCGAGGTTGCCGAAAATCTTCCCTTTGAAGTGGATTCTTCAAAGAACAGCAGCGAGGATATCCGCCTTAAATACCGTTTTCTTGATTTGAGAAACAAAAAAATGCACGATAACATCGTTTTCCGCTCCAAACTTATGCAGTTTATGCGTGAAAAAATGCTTGAAGAAGGTTTTCTGGAACTCCAGACCCCGATCCTCTCCACCTCCTCCCCCGAAGGCGCAAGGGATTTCCTAATCCCAAGCAGAAAACATCACGGGAAATTCTACGCCCTCCCCCAAGCGCCCCAGATATTTAAACAGCTCTATATGGTAAGCGGCTTCGACAGGTATTTCCAGCTCGCCCCCTGCTTCCGTGACGAGGACGCAAGGGCGGACAGGACGGCGGGAGAGTTTTATCAGCTTGACTTTGAAATGGCTTTCGCCGATCAGGAGGACGTTTTCGCGGTGGCGGAAAGAGTGTTCCTCGCTATCCTCGAAAAATTCGGCGGCGGAAAGGGATTTGGTTCCGCGCCATTCAGACGTATCACATACGCCGAAGCTATGCTGAAATACGGCACCGATAAGCCCGATCTTCGTAACCCCCTTGAAATAATTGATATTTCCGACCTTTTTGTCAATACCGAATTTAAACCCTTCCGAGGGAAAACCGTAAGGGCGATAAACGTTCCCGCCATGGCGTCAAAGAGCAAGACATTTTTCCAGAAAATGGAGGAGTACGCTTTGTCCATCGGAATGAAAGGTCTGGGATATGTAAAGGTGGACGAAAACTTCAACTATTTGGGACCTATCGACAAATTCCTCTCCGACAATGACAGGAAAGAGCTTAAAGAGCGGGCAAGGCTCAATGTGGGAGACGTTCTCTACTTTATCGCCGACGACAAAAAGAACGCGGAGAAATTCGCGGGGCTTATAAGAAGCGAAGTGGCGGAACGAATGGAAATAGTGGACAAAAACCGCTATGAGGTTTGTTGGATAGTCGACTTCCCCATGTATGAAGAGGACGAGGAAACGGGAAAGCCCGTCTTTACCCATAACCCATTTTCAATGCCCCAAGGGGAACTTGAAGCTTTGAACACAAAAGCCCCTGAGGAGGTTCTGGCGTATCAGTACGATCTGGTGTGCAACGGTCTGGAATTGGTTTCGGGCGCGGTGAGAAATCACAGGACGGACGTTATGATAAAGTCCTTTGAAATAGCGGGTTATTCGGAAAGCGACATTATAAATAAATTCGGGTCGCTTTATAACGCCTTTAAATACGGCGCGCCCCCTCACGCGGGAATGGCGTTCGGTATTGACAGAATGATAATGATGCTCCTTGATGAGGAGAGTATTAGGGAAGTTATTGCATTTCCGCTTAATTCCAATGCACAGGATCTTTTGTTGGGAGCGCCGACTGAGGTTACGGAGCAGCAGCTTAGGGAGGTTCATATTAAGGTGAGGACTAAGCCCGGCTTTAACGGAGTTAAGAGCGAAGAATAAAAAAGAAAAAGAAAAAAGCGGCGAAGCCGCCGATGTCTTTTTCGCTTCCTTTTTGCACTGCAAAAAGGAAGTGGGGTCCGGGGCAAAGCCCCGAAATACACAACTTAATAATTTAGTAAGACTTTTCGTTTACAATTTAAGTTATATTATTTTCCGGATTGCTACAATATAATAAAAAGCTTATCGACCTAAAAGGGACGGACACAAAGATGAAATACAAATGGGATAAAAAATACCTGTACTGGGGTATAACCGCCCTCGCGGTAATTATCGCGGCGCGGCTTCTGGACGCTATCTTTATTTCGGGCACTATTGTGTTCGGAGACTTTATATCAAGGATTCTCGGAGCATTATCTCCCGTATTTTACGGTTTCGCCTTCGCTTATCTTCTTAATCCCGTGGAAAACTTCTTTGAAAAAAACGTGTTTATGAAGCTGGCGGTGAAAAAACGTGAAAAGCTCAATTTCGGTTCCGATTACAACGGCGAAGCCATGATCAAGACGAAAAAGCGGGCGCGCGTTTTCGGCGTATCCTGCGCCATGGCGACTTTTTTCATAATAATCACGGGCGTTATATTGATCATACTTCCTCAGCTTATTTCCACCATACAGGGCTTGGTCAACAATATTCCGGGCTATGTCACCGAAGCTACCGACTGGATCAACAAACAGCTTGTGAATTATCCTGAAGCACAGCGCTGGCTTAACACCAATCTTAATCAAGCCATGAGCTATTTCACCCAGTGGCTGAGCAACACGCTTATGCCTCAAGTGTCGAATATTCTCACCGCCTTTTCCAGCGGCGTATTCGCGGTGATTCAGGTGTTTACCAACATCTTTTTCGGCATAGTTATAGCCATATATTTCCTTTTCAGCAAAGAGCTTTTCGCGGCTCAGCTTAAAAAGGTGGTATACAGCATAGCTTCCCCAAAATACGGCAACGCCGTGGTGCGCAATATGCGCGGTATTCATCGAACCTTCGGGGGATTCTTATCGGGCAAGATCATAGACAGCCTGATTATTATGATGATCTTTATGGTTATACTTACGGTGTTCCGATTCCCTTATGCGGTTTTGTGCAGCGTGGTGATGGGGATTTTCAACATTATTCCCGTATTCGGCCCCTTTATCGGCGCTATACCCAGCGCGCTTTTGATACTTTTGGAGGATCCGTGGTACTTCCTGTACTTTATCGCGATTGTAGTAGTGGTGCAGCAGCTTGACGGAAACGTTATAGGGCCTATGGTTTTAGGGGAATCCACGGGACTTTCCGGCTTCTGGATAATTTTCTCACTGCTTCTCGGCCAAAGCATCTTCGGGTTTATCGGACTTATTATAGGTATCCCGCTTTTTGCGGTTATCTATTCGATTTTTCGCGCCAGAGTCGGGGGCAAGCTTGAAGCCAAAGGTCTGCCCTCCGATTCCAATGTCTATCGAAAAGTGGCGTATGTGGACGAAAGCACGGGTGAACTTATTACTTTATATGAATATAACGAAAAGCAGAATATTGTGAAGGAACAGGAAGAACTTGAAAAGCAAATGAAGCACGGTTCTCTCCGCAGGCATTTTACCAAGCGAATGCACAGGGGAAAATAATATTACTAATAAAAAAGCGGCGAAGCCGCGCACTGTTTTTTTCGGTTCCTTTTTTGGACACCAAAAAGGAACCGGGGTTCGGGGCAAAACACTGAATACACAACATAATAAAATAAAAAACTTTTGATATTACAAATTGTGTTTTATTATTTTTGTGTATTGCTAAAATAACCGTTTGAACTGCAAATCAGCAATTCAAACGGTTATTTTTAAAAACGGCATTATGTATTTTGTTTGCGTATTCTTTCCGCAATCAGTTTAAACGCTTCGATAACCTTCGGGTTAAAACATCCGCATTCCCCGTTAAAAATCATTTCCAAGGCTTTATCATGCGGATAAGCCGCCTTATATACTCTCGGCGAGGTAAGCGCGTCATACACGTCCGCAATCGCTACCGCCTGTGCGTGGATCGAAATTTCGTCCCCTTTCAGGCCGTCCGGATATCCTCCCCCGTCCCATCTCTCGTGGTGATGGCGGCAGATATCATAGCTTAACTGATAGACCTCTTTATCCATCATTTCCGAGGGTATGCTTGATAATATTTCACATCCCTTTATGGTATGCCTTTTCATAATCTCAAATTCCGGCTTTGTAAGCTTTGCGGGCTTGTTAAGTATAAGATCGGGGATAGATATTTTTCCGACGTCATGCAGCACCGCCGCCATGGCAATATGGTCGATATCGTTTTTTGAGTGGTAATATTCGGGGTACATCTCGCTGATCGCCGTCATAAGAACGCTTGTTATATAGCTTATACGCCTTACGTGTTCCCCCGATTCACAGCTTCTGAACTCTATTACCGAGGCTAAAGTTTCCACCATAGAGCGGTTCATGCTGTTAAGCCTTGTAAGCTGTTCGGTAACAATTGATTCTAAATTGTTTCTGTGTCGGTAAAGCTCGATTATATTGGCGACGCGGCATTTAAGAAAGTGGGTTATAAAGGGCTTCATTATCACGTCTACCGCGCCTAAGTGATAAGCGTCGATAAATGTTTCCTCATTATCGGAGGAAGTGATTATGAAAACAGGGATACGGAAAATATCTCCCGTCTTGTTCATCTC
>CANDLP010000236.1 GCA_947385505.1 uncultured Clostridia bacterium | reverse complement strand
ACAAGCAGAGGGTGTGTTTGGTGAAATTAAGCGCAACCGTTCTTATACCCGAGCACGGCGCAGAGGGTTAGATGGTTTATTTTTGGAAATTTAACTTATTTCCTGCGGTTTTAATCTGCATAAATTTCATCCGAGAAAATCCGCAGGCAAAATTGCGGCATAATTCGAATACGAAGTTTACCGATTTTTAACCAAAACTAAGTTAAAAAGTTGTCGGTTTATTTGTTGTACTCAAAAAATGCTTATTTTTCTTTTTGGGGCTTATTTTTTCTAAAACAAATCCGAGACTGCTCACTTTTGAGTGTCTCGGATTTTTGTTGGGGGCTTTTTTACAGCCCCTTTTGCTTTACCTATTATTTACAGTGCTGCAATATAATTTCGGGTATCTTTGTAAGCGGCGCCTGCTGACAAACCGCTCCCTGCTGATACGCAACCATAGGCATTCCGTATACCACACAGGTTTCCTTATCCTGTCCTATGGTAAATCCGCCTCTGTCTCTTATCTTTTTCAATCCCTTGGCTCCGTCCGCACCCATTCCGGTAAGTATTGCCGCTACCGCGTTTCTTCCTGCGGTGTCCGCAACGCTGTCAAACAAAACGTCAACAGAAGGGCAGTGACCCGAAACCTTTTCACCCTCTTTTGAGGTGACAAAGTAGCCTTTAGAGTCTTTGGCAAGTCTTAAGTGAAATCCGCCTGCGCCGATTATTATCTTGCCTCTTTCCACTCTGTCACCGTCCTGCGCCTCCTTGCAGCTCATTTTACAGATACGATCCAAGCGTTCGGCATACATTTTCGTAAATACAGGCGGCATATGCTGTACTATAACTATGCCGGGCGTATTGGCCGGCAAGTCCTGCACCACCGCCAGAAGAGCGTCTGTGCCGCCCGTGCTCGCGCCTAAGGCAATCACAATACTGCTGTTTACGCTTCCCGTAAGGGTCAGGTTTTTCGCCGAAGCGGGGGGAGGAACATTTGCCGGATGGCTGTAAAGCTTAACCTTAGCTATTGCGGCTACTTTTATTTTCTGCGCCAGCAGTCTTGCAAAATCCTCTATATCGCTCCTGGATTTTACAAGCGGCTTTTTTACAAAGTCCACCGCTCCCGCACTTATAGCGTCAAAGGCGCTTATAGCGGTTGCGGTAACCACAACGGTGGGTATGGGCTTTTTCGGGAGCAGCTCTTTCAGAAAATCAATCCCGCTTACCTTAGGCAGTTCCACGTCAAGTATAAGAACATCGGGAGTTGCCTTATCAAGCTTTTCCTTAGCCGAAAAAGCGTCCACAGCCGTACCTATTACTTCTATCCCGCTTTCCGCGCCCAAAAGCCTTGAAAGCGTTTCTCTGAAAACAAGGGAATCGTCTACAACTAAAACTTTAATCGCCATTTCTATTCCTCATACATATTCAAAGGATAAATTATTTTTTATCTCCGGGAAGCGGCTTTTTGTAGATTGCCGGTTTAATGTACTGGAACCTTGTCTGATCTCTCGGTACGCTTTCCGCATGACCGATAAAGAGATATCCGCCGGGAGCCACTACGTCGTAAAATCTCTCAACAAGCGCGATTTTTGTCGGCATGTCAAAATATATCATTACATTACGGCAGAATACTATATCGTAAGGTACCGCAGGCTTGGGTATCGGCTTCATAAGGTTAAACGTGCCGAAGTTCACCTTGCCGGTAATGGTTCTCTGTACCTGATAACACTCGTTGTCAAGGGGAGTAAAATATCTCTTTACCCATGTGGGGTCGAGATTTTTCATACCGTCCTTGTGATATATGGCTTTTTTAGCTTTTGTAAGAACATTTTCGGAGATATCAGAAGCGTATATGGTGGTATCCCACGCTGCGGCTCCCGCTCCGAAAAATTCCTGCATCTGCATTTGTGTGGTGTAAGCCTCTTCACCGCTGGAACAGCCCGCGCTCCATATCTTAACATACTTTTTGGGTCGGTTCAGCGAGGATATATAAGGAAGTATAACCTCTTTCATATACTGATAATGTTCCGGCTCGCGCATAAAAAAGGTGTGGTTTGTGGTGAGCTTGTTCAGCAGAGCTATTATCTCGGTGCCCGATCTGTCGCTGTACACCGATTCGAGATACTGATGATAATCTGCGAAGCCTTTGTGCTTTATTTCGTTACAAAGTCTTCCTTCAATAAGAACTCTTTTCTGGGCTAAATTTATTCCGTAATTGTCATAAACAAATTTAACCAGCTTGTTAAAATCCGCGTCTGATATTTTTGGTATCACTTGCGTTCTCCTCTCTGCCGTATTGTTTGAATAACAGACCGCAAGCGCAGAAGCTTGCCCCCTGCGCTTTTGATCCCGTTGTAAAAGATTATTCCGCCGCTACTGCTTCAATATCGAAATCGTCATCGAAAATCAGCTTTTTAACGTCAAGAATCATTTTTATTGAGTCGTTTGTCTCAAGAATGTACTCAATGAATTTGTTGTTGTTAACTCTTTCAAGAGCAGGGATATCCGCCTTGTTTTCAGCCTTGACGGAGAGAACCTCCTGCACCTGATCGACTATTATGCCCACCTGAATATCCATATAGGTGATTATAATAGTGCTTGTCTTATCGTCGTGCTCCTTTTCGGGCAGGTCGAAACGGGCGCGGACGTCGATTATGGGTATAACCTTGCTGCGGACATTGATAACTCCCTTAATGTAGCAGGGTATGCCGGGGATAACGGTGATATGGGGAACGCCGACGATCTCATTGACATATGAGATATCCACGCCGTATATTCTGTCGTCGATTATGAAGGTGAGCGCTTTGGCGATCTCCGTTCCGCTGCTCTTTGCGGCTTTGTTTATTTTTTCGTTCAGCTCCTGCTGCTGTTCACTGACTTTATTTATATCTGCCATAATGCCGAAACCATTCCTTTCATTTTTCGAGTCGTGCTTGCTTATCCTTTCGGCGGACTGAGCCGCCGAAAGTCGTCCAAGCCGTCAGCTTACTGCTTGTCAATAACGTTGTTGACGTCGATAATAAGCGAAATACTGCCGTCGCCCATTATGGAACAGCCCGACAAGCCCTCGGCTTTAAGATTGTATCTGGAGAGATATGAGGGGAAGGGCTTTACAACTACCTGCTGTTCGCCGATAAGCTTGTCGGCGAACAGGCAGACCTTCTTTCCGTCCGCCTCTACCAGAATAAGTATTCCCTGTTCAAAATCGGTGGTTTCCGTTTCCAGGTTGTACTTCTGATAAAGCTTAAGAATGGGGTAGCACTCGCCTCTCAGCATTATCATTTCATTGCCCTGCGTATCGTAAATGATCTGATTGCTGGTGATCTTAAAGCTCTGCTTGATCGCGGAGGTAGGTACGGTAAAGATAACGTCGCCGACTCTCACTTCCATACCCGCGATAATGGCAAGAGTAAGAGGAATTTTAATAATAAATGTGCTGCCTTCGTAGCGCTTGCTCTCAACAAAGATACTGCCGCCGGACTTTTCGATGTTCTTCTTTACAACGTCCATTCCCACACCTCTGCCGCTGTACTCGGTTACTTCGGTGTTGGTGGAGAAGCCGGGGAGCATTATCATATTATTGATCTCACGTTCGCTGTACTCTGAGGCGGGCTTGGTAAGAAGTCCCGCGTCCTCCGCCTTCTGGAGCACTCTGTCGGTATCGATTCCGCCGCCGTCGTCGGAAACGGTTATTATTACCTCTCCCGCGCTGCTGGTGGCGCTGAGTTTTACGGTACCCTTTTCGGGCTTGCCGTGTTCGATACGTTCCGCAACGTCTTCTTCAATGCCGTGGTCCATACAGTTGCGGACAAGGTGCATAAGCGGGTCGTTAAGGTTGTCGACGATGGACTTGTCAACCTCTGTATCTTCGCCTTCTATAACAAGATCAACGTTCTTGCCCAATTTCTGCTTCATATCGCGGACTATTCTGTGCATCTTCTGGAAGGGACCAACGAGAGGAACCATTCGGATAGACATTACGGAATCCTGCAATTCGTCCGTAAGCTTTCTGAGTTCTCTTGCCGCCTTCTGGAAGCTTTCCAGTTTAAGTCCGTCAAGCTCCGGGTTAGAAATTACCATTGACTCGGTGGTTATAATCTCGCCGACTATATCGTGAAGCTGATCCAGCTTCTGAAGATTTACGCTGATAAGGCTCTGTTTACCGCTGTTGGAGGCAGGCTGCTGAGTGGGAGCTCTTTCCGGCTTTTTGGCGGCCGCGGGAGCTTCCTTCTTTGCGGGAGCCGCTTCCTTTTTCGCTTCTGCCGAAGCAGGCTTTGCCTCTGCGGTTTTTTCTGTCTTGGCGGCAGTTTGCGGGGACTGTGCCGCCGGGGGAGCCGCTTCCTGCTGTGCGGCGGATTCCGATTCCTCCTTTTCGTCCGTTACTATTTCGTATGTATCAACGTTTAACGATTGCTCCACTACCTTAAGCGCTTCGTCCACGTCCGCCTTGTTAAGAGTAACAAGGAAGCCGTCTTCCTGTATTATTGCGCTGCTTTCCGCATTATTCTCCACGTCCTTGGGAAACCAATCGATAACGTCAAAGGATTCCTTTAATCTGTTAAGAAGCAAAAACGCACGCAGATTCTCCATCTTACAATCCTGTTCAAAGTATACCCTGACAACGGATTGATTTTCGTTTGCGGCTTCGATA
>CANDLP010000235.1 GCA_947385505.1 uncultured Clostridia bacterium | reverse complement strand
GCTGAGCGTTTCTCAAAATAACACTGTATGTAAAAACATGATTAAAATATAAAGGCATTGAAATCTTTCCGAGAAAATCAACAAACTTGTTTTCAAAAATTTTGGTACCATATCCGAAATTAAGGAAGGAAAGGACAACTATAACTGCAAGCACTGCAATAAGCAAATAATCATATGTCGTGTAACCAAATTTATAGATCATTAAAATTATAAACGCCAAAGCAAGAAGCTCCGCAGCGGTTAAAACAAGTTTACACAGCTTTGAGGGTTTGCAGTTTTTGTATTTGCTGTAAACAAGATAGCAGATTACGCCGAGATTAAGACCTGCAAGTGTTCTTATAAGCGCAAGTTCCATACTTATATCTGTATCAAATGTCGCCGCCATACAGATATGTGTATATTTATTCCAGAAAAAAGCATAAATCAGCAAAACCGACGCGGGGGCAAAAATACGGGAATAAGAATGCGGATGCCTTTTCAAAAAATAATACACAAAATATCCAACAATAAGCAGTGATGACACAAACCAATCTTGTCCGTTATATCTGTAATTGGTACCGCCGATACCCGACATAAACAGCAGCGACATTTCCCAGAAGGTATCCATAAACTTTTTTATTGCATCATTAAACTGATAACCCAATATAATACTAACAGCGATAAACATTGCCAGCAATGCTGTCAACGAATAGGGAAACAACTGAAAGAATTTCTTTTTAGTATATATCCACGCCTCCTTGGCGGCAGATTCACAGGATTTTTCACCGGAATCGCTATGTGAGAGAATTTTGGACGCCATAAGAAAACCCGATATTATAAAGAAAAACTCACAAATAACATAACCGCCTTGAAATGTCCCTATTTTATGAACAGCATTCCAATGCAGTATCATTATTATGATACTGCCCAAAAAACGGTAAAACTGGATATGATAATTTCGGCTCATTTCAGTCCCCCATATTTGCTTATAAATTCGCTGAAGCTTTGAAGCTTTTTATCCTTATCGGCAAGAATAATATTACATACTCCGCCAACACGGTCAACACCCCAATCAACTGCGATATCCGGATCATTCCACATAATGCCGTCGTCATACTCTCCGTAAAATTTTTCAGCGCACTTGTAAGAAACTATCGATTCTTCAAGTACAAGGTATCCGTGTGCGCAGCCGCCGGGTATCAGCAGCTCTTTTTTATTTTCACCCGTGAGATCAAATCCGAGCCACTTTTTGAACGTCGGGCTTTCAAGCCGCAAATCAACTACCACATCATAAATATGTCCGTAAATGCAACGCACAAGCTTTGCCTGCTGCTTTTCACGCTGAAAGTGCAGCGCACGTATCACGCCTTTTTTAGAGGTTGTATAGAAAATTTCTTCCAAATCGTGCTTTATACCGTTTGCTTCAAAAATTTCTTTTGAATAATCTTTTGTAAAGCATCCGCGTATATCATCCGCGTTAAACGGTGTTATTTCAATAATACCGGGTATTTCAGTTTCTTTAAATTCAAACTTTTGTATCATTTTAATGACCATTCCTTTCCTTCGGAAAAAGCATTTGTTCCATTGGCACAAACACGACGGATTTAAACGAACCCTTTTTCAAGTTTTTAAAACTTTTCTGTTTCTGTGTTTTATAGATTTTCTCTTAACCACTCAACAGTTCTTACAATACCGTCCTCAAAATTTACTTCTGCCTTATAACCGGTATCATTAAAGATATTTTTACAGCTATATGATTCTATGGGCAGCGAAACTCCGTTAAACGGAACCTCGCCGAGATATAAAGGAATTGTAGGATCGACAGTATCACGAATGATTTTTATGTAGTCCTTAAGTTTACGCGCTTTACCGCTTCCGATATAATAAGATGAATTGGGTACTCCGTTTTTTCCGCAAAGATACAGCCCGTTGATTGTATCGGTTATGTATACAAAATCATAATTCTGTTCTGCCGCCGTAAAGGAAGCGCGTTCACCCGCGAGCATTTTCTTTGAAGCAAAATTCACAAAATTCATGGTTGTATTGCCTATTCCGTAAGTGTTAGAAATAAAGCACCATATATGCTCGATTTTACTTGAATTTGCCTGTGCTTTGCTAAGAAACTGCGCTGCTATTTTTGCGCTTCCGTAACAGCTTACGCCGCTGGGTAACGAACCATCTTCTCCCACATATGCCATACAATCCATTTGGGCAAGTGTACCGGCGCCGACAAAACGTTTAATTCCCATCTCAGCGGCTGTTTTAACCGCATCGCAGGTATACTTTGCATTTTCCAACTGCAATACATAATCGGCTCTCGCAGGACCAGACGAACCTATCCATGCCATATGATAAATAACGTCAATATCCGTATCAGACACTGAATCCTTTAACGAATCATAATCAGACATATCGAAGGATACAAAGCGAGCTTCTTTTGGAATGTTATTGTCACAGTCCTTAAGATCCGCGGCGATCACTTCAACTCCATTCTCCAACAGCTTTTTTGAAAGCAGCGAACCAAGGAATCCGTTTGCTCCGGTTATCAATACCTTTTTCATTTTATTACCATTACCTTTCTTTATTTGGGAGCATTCTTGCCTAAGATTAAGCATCTATACTGTTTTCACTCTAAAAAAGAGATTGTCTGTCTTTTAAACATGAATTAGTATTATATAATTTTACATTTAACTGTTCAGGTATTCATCGATTTGCTTTTCCATTACAAGGTTTACATCTTCTCCGGCAAGATAAGCCTTGCTCCATTCCACCACACGCTCCATTGTATCTTTGATATGCCAACGAGGCTTCCATTTCATTGCTGTTTTTATTTTTGAACAATCAAGCTTCAAAAAGTTTGCTTCGTGTGGTGCGTTTTCTTCGGAAATATTCTTCCATACCGCATCATTGCCCCACGTCCTGCAAAAAATATCAACAAGCTCTCCCGTTGCCACACAATCACATTCATCAGGTCCTATATTATAGGAACCCGCCAATGAATGATTTAAATACTGCTCCGCTGCAAGCATCAAGTACGTTACAACCGGCTCTAAAACATGCTGATATGGACGAGTGGAATACGGATTACGCACCACTATTTCCCTGCCGTTTTCCATTGCTCTAATGCAATCGGGAATAATTCGGTCATTGGCAAAATCCCCGCCGCCTATAACATTTCCAGCGCGGCATGTTGAAACCGCTATATTTCTGTCATTAAAAAAAGACTTTTTATAAGATGAGGTTACAAGCTCTGAACAGGATTTTGAATTTGAATATGGATCAAAACCATCAAGAGCATCAGTTTCACGATATCCCCATTCCCATTCATTATTAAGGTATACTTTATCGGTTGTAACGTTAACAAATGACTTTACACAATCACATTGGCGTATTGCTTCACATATATTGACTGTTCCCATTACGTTAGTTTCATATGTATACACGGGATTAACATAACTGTCACGTACAATGGGCTGTGCCGCCATATGAATCACTATTTCGGGACTAAAAGCTTTTATTGATTCCGAAAGCTTTTTTAAATCGCGTATATCTCCGATAATCGAAGTCATATCATTGGCAATATTAGATATTTTAAACAATGAAGGCTCTGTAGGCGGCTCTGTTGCATAACCGATAACCTTTGCTCCGTGCATGACAAGAACTTTACACATCCAACTGCCCTTAAATCCTGTATGACCTGTTACAAAAACCGTTTTCCCATTATAAAAAGACAGATTCATTTTACCACACTTTCCAGGGGGCATTTCCGCTTGCCCACATTTTTTCGAGCTGTTCCTTTTCTCTTACCGTATCCATACATTGCCAGAATCCGCTATGCTTGAACGCCATAAGCTGACCTTCTTTTGCGACAGTTTCCAGAGGCTTTTTTTCCAAAACGGTGGTATCATCATCAATATAGTCAATAAATTGCGGCTCACATACCATAAATCCAATATTTATGAGATTACCGTCACCTTGAGTCTTTTCCCGAAATTCCCTTATATGTCCGCTTGAATCAATGTCAAGCACTCCAAAACGCTGCCCCGCATTATATGCGGACATTGTAACCATCTTTCCATGAGACTTATGATACTTAACAAGATTTGTTATATTTATGTCAGATACACCGTCACCGTAAGTAAGCATAAAAGCTTCGTTACCAAGATATTCCCTAACCCGCTTTACTCTTCCTCCTGTCATGGTATTAAGACCGGTGTCAACAACGGTCACTTTCCATGGTTCTGAGTTGTTGCGGTGTACTATCATTTCATTTTTGCAGTTTGTAAAATCAAATGTTATATCGGACGTATGCAGGAAGTAATCCGCAAAATATTCTTTAATAACATGCTGCTTATATCCCGCGCAAACAACAAACTCATTAAACCCATGCGCGCTGTAAAGCTTCATTATATGAAGCAGTATAGGCATCCCACCCAGATCAATCATCGGCTTGGGCTTAAACTGACTTTCTTCTGAAATTCTGGTTCCAAATCCGCCGGCTAAAAGAACAACTTTCATTATCACTTTCTCCTGAATTAAATATTATTTTTTAAACTTGGCTCTTATTTTCATTATTCTCCTGAAAATTTTTTTCAAAAACGGTCCTAAAGGACCATCGCCTAACTTACGAAGCTTTAGATCGGAAGAGCGTCGTGTAGGGAAAGAGTGTGCACGGACGTGGG
>CANDLP010000234.1 GCA_947385505.1 uncultured Clostridia bacterium | reverse complement strand
AAAGCCTTCAGCGGGGTATTTCCCCGAATACTGTATGCGGCAGTAAAGGGCGTCCAGCATATCTCCCTTTGCGCCGGTAATGCTGTAAAACGGCTTGTCCGCCGCTTCAGCCACAACCGCCCCCGCTCCGTCTCCGAAAAGAAAACAGCTTGTGCGGTCGGTATAGTCCAACTGTCTCGTAAGAAATTCGCTGGCAACCACCAAAACTTTTTTTACATCTCCGGTGCAAAGGTAGCGCCTTGCCATGTCAAGAGCGGTTATAAAACCCGTACAGGCGGTGTTTACGTCAATACAGGAAGCGTTGACCGCGCCGATCATATTTTGCACAAGGCATGAGGTATTGGGATAAAAAAAGTCGGTGGAACAGGTGGAAAGAATAATAAGGTCAATTTCCTCCGCTTTGGTTCCCGCATTTTCCAAAGCCTTTTGCG
Organism: uncultured Clostridia bacterium; assembly: GCA_947385505.1. Lineage (GTDB taxonomy): Bacteria > Bacillota > Clostridia > Oscillospirales > Ruminococcaceae > Ruminiclostridium_E. The sequence goes on along the minus strand of CANDLP010000234.1, from coordinate 4,235 downwards.
CCGCTTCAGCCGCCATTTGGAAATTCATTTTCTCGGTGGAATAAAAACGCTGTTTAATACCCGTTCTGGTGTAGATCCATTCGTCGGAGGTATCGATAATTTTTACAAAATCTTCGTTTGTTACCGTTGTGGGGGGAATATAGCTCCCTGTGCCCAGAATTTTAATACCTTTCATATCCTTTTCCATTTCCGTTCATCAGATATCCTCGGAAACTGACGAAGCGCCGTCTGACTTGCCCTTTTGCCGCAAGGCTTCGCCCATTTCCCTTAAAATACATACAGTATTCCTGCGGAAAACGGACTTTGCCTTACAACAAAATTGCTGCGTCATATGGCACTTCTCCGGTTTCCGAGAATGTCTGTTCATTTTATGCTTGATTTTATTATAAAAATGGTATATAATATTTCTATCGCCCGAAAATACGGGGCAAAAAATACCATTCACTATATTTTACCTCAAACAACAGCCCTTTGTCAACATTATTTTTAAAATGAGCGCTAAAAAAAAGAAAAATTTTTTTAAAAAACCGTATATTTGCCGTTTTAAGAGGGGTTTGAGGGAATTTTGTGTATTTTTAACAAAATTTAAAGAAATATTTGTAGTAAAGAAAGGAAAACAATACTATGAAAACCGCGTTTTTATTTTCAGGACAGGGTTCACAGTATCCCGCCATGGGAAAGGAGCTTTTTGAAGCTTATCCCGAAAAAGCGAAAACAATACTTGAAGCGGCGGACAAGGCGCTTGATTTTGACCTTTGGACAATTATACAAAACGGCTCCGCCGAAGAATTGGCGCAGACAAGGGTAAGCCAGCCCGCCATTTTTACCATATCTCTTCTGGCTCTTATGGCGGCAAAGGAAAACGGGATAGAATACGAAGGGGTGGCGGGACACTCTCTCGGCGAGTATGCGGCTATGGTCGCTTCCGGAATATTGACCCTTGAAGAAGGCTATGCCGCTATAAAACACAGAGCAAACGCAATGGACAAGGCCGCAAAGGCGAATCCCGGAGCAATGGCGGCGGTTATCGGTCTGTCTGCAGAAAAGGTATCCGAAATCTGCGATAAAATTGCCGCTGAAGGTGATTACGTGTCGGCAGTAAACTTTAATTCTCCCGTTCAAACGGTGATAGCGGGTACTAAGGAAGCAATAGAAAAGGCTTCCGCCGCCGCAAAGGAAGCGGGAGCAAAACGCGCTCTTCCCTTGGCGGTATCCGCCGCTTTCCATTCGGAGCTTATGAAATCCGCCGCCGAAGAATTTAAAAACGCGGTTAAGGATATGAATTTCAAAACGCCTGATATAAAATTTTACTCAAATGTCATAGGTGCGGAGCTTACCGACTTTTCCGATATGCCCGAAATCATGTCGAAGCATATCTGCTCTCCCGTAAGATTTACAGACGAACTTAACGCCATGAAAAACGACGGCTTTGACATCTTTTTGGAGCTGGGACCCGGAAAGGTGCTTACGGGGCTTGTGAGCAAGACGCTAAAGGACGTAAAAGCGGCTAACATAGAAAACACGGAAACATTAAAATCGGCTTTGGAGCTTATTCGATAAAAGAAAGGAAAAAAGCAGTATGAAAAAGCGGTACGACCTTATAGGCTATCCATTGGGACATTCGCTTTCCCCTCAGATACACACAAAACTTTTTGAGCTGTCGGGGATTGATGTGGAATACAGGCTCAACGAAATAAAACCGGAGGAGCTTACGGGACAATACGGCTATCTTAACGGGCTGGACGGCTTTAATGTTACCATTCCCCATAAAATCCCCATAATAAAATTCTGTGACGGGCTGTCCGAGGAAGCAAAGCGGTATGAATCGGTAAACTGCGTTAAAAATTACGGCGGCAAAAGCATAGGCTACAACACCGATGTTATCGGCTTTGTAAAGTCGGTTGAGCAGTTAGGAGCAAGCCTTAATTCAAAAGTATGTCTTCTGGGCTGCGGCGGGGTAGGACGAATGATGGCAATCGAAGCCGCGCATAACGGGGCGGAGCTTACCGTTGCGGTGAGGGAATCCGACGTTAAGACAGCTGAGGGAGTCAAAGAAGAAATAGAAAAGACTTTGCCTGACAGCAAGGTTAAAGTGACTCTTCTTTCCGAAGTGAAAGGAGGGTATGACCTTGTTATAAATTCCACTCCTCTGGGAATGTACCCTAAAACAGAGGGATCGGCGCTTCGCATGGAGCAGCTTGAGGGCGTAAAGTATCTTTTCGACGCGGTTTACAACCCTAAGGAAACCACGCTTCTGAAATACGCAAAAGAAATGGGCGTAAAAGCAGCGTCGGGAATGGCGATGCTGGTCTGGCAGGCGGCGGCGGCTCATGAGATCTGGGACGGTTCGGAATACGGGCTTGGCGATATTGAGGCGCTTATAAGCGATATGGAGAAGCTGGTATGAGGAGCATTTATTTATGCGGCTTTATGGGCTGCGGTAAATCCCATATAGGAAGAAGACTGTCGAAAAAGTTAAAAATGCCCTTTGTGGATCTGGACGCTTACATAGTTGCGAAGGAAAAACGCAGTATTCCCGAAATATTCCAACAAAGCGGCGAACCGTATTTCAGGAAATTGGAGGCTGAGTGTCTTAAGGAGCTTGAAGGCGGATACATAGTCGCCACAGGCGGAGGAACGCTATTAAACGACAGCACCGCCGAATACGCCAACGCACATGGGGTAACGGTATTTTTGGACGCAATTTTTCCCGTTTGTTACGGAAGAATAAAAAACGATAGCAACCGCCCACTTGTGGTCAACAACACAAGAGAGCAGTTGGAAGAGATTTTTAAAAAGCGCCGCCCGGTTTACAGAGCCAACTCTTCCGTTATCGTAAAATCGGCGGGCACGGGTTCGGAGATAACCGATAACGTAATAAAACAAGTAAAGAACTTTGAAAGGAACATCAATGCTGATATATAACGCAAAAATTTATACCATGTCTGAAGCGGGCGTTATTGAAAACGGATTTGTGGAAATAAAGAACGGTAAAATATCTTCTTTGGGGGCAATGTCCGCTTTTAATTCCGACATTTCTTCCTTTGACGAAAGCTTTGACGCAAAGGGCGCAAATCTTTATCCCGGCTTTATCGACTGCCACACACACTTGGGACTGTGGGAAAACGGGATAGGCTTTGAGGGGGCGGACGGCAACGAGATAACCGATCCCTCTACCCCTAATTTAAGGGCGATAGACGGAGTAAATCCCAATGACCTTTGTTTTATGGAAGCGGCAATGGCGGGCGTCACAACAGTTCTGACCGGCGTCGGGAGCGCCAATCCAATCGGCGGCGATTTTATCGCCATGAAAACCTTCGGAAGCCCGCGCATTGACAAAAGAGTACTGCTTTCCCCTGCCGCCATAAAATTCGCTTTGGGCGAAAACCCGAAAAAGTGCTATAACGACCGTGACGAAACGCCTACCACAAGGCTCGCCACCGCCGCAATAATAAGAGAACAGCTTTATAAAGCCAAAAGATATATCGAAGATATCATAAATTATGAAGCAAGCATAGGCACTGACGATGAAGGCTCTTTGCCCGATTATGACGCGAAATGCGAGGCGCTTATCCCTCTTCTTAAGGATAAGGTGACGGCGCATTTTCACTGTCACCGTATCGACGATATTTTTACTGCGGCAAGGATTGCGGATGAATTTAACTTAAAATACGTTATAGTCCATGCCACCGAAGGAGGATTGGCGGCGGAGGAGCTTAAGGAGTGCGGCTGTCCCTGTATTGTGGGCCCCATAATCTGCGACCGCTGTAAGCCCGAACTGACAAATCAGACAATAGAAAACGCTGCGCGGCTTCACAAAGCCGGAATAAAAGTTGCTATTTGCACCGATCACCCCGAAAATCCCATACAGTACCTTCCTTTGGGAGCGGGCGTTTGCATAAAAGGCGGATTGGATAAGACAGCGGCGCTTGAAGCCATTACAATAACCCCTGCTCAAATAGCCGGAATTGATGACAGAGTCGGGAGCATTGAAACGGGTAAGGACGCCGACCTGTCAATTATGGACGGGGAGTTTTACGAAGTACTGACCAAGCCGAAACTGGTTCTGGTGGACGGAAAAAGAGTGGAACTGAAGTAATGCGGAAATCCCCGTAAAGTAATACTAATTTCTGTTTAAATATAGACAATGTCTATATTTAAACGCCGACCTTCGGTCGTCAACCAAAATCTTCGATTTTGGTGAAATCAGTATTGAACTTTGTTTTCGGCGGCTA
>CANDLP010000233.1 GCA_947385505.1 uncultured Clostridia bacterium | reverse complement strand
CTTTGGCGCTTTCCTTTGGGATACATAATATAGCCATCTGAGGTTTATTGGTTTTACAAAAGTTCTCCAAAAGAGAGGTATTTAAAATTTTCATATTTCCGATAGGAGCATTGCTGAGATCGGGATTTGAGTCAAACACACCTATAAGCTTACAGCCGCAGTTTTCAAAATTTAGGTGAAGCGCAACCGCTTTGCCCAGATTGCCCGCGCCCACAAGAATGGCGTTCAGACGTTTGTCGGTGCCGATAATACCGCCTATTTCCGCTCTCAGCTCAGACACATTGTAACCGTAACCCTGCTGCCCGAATCCGCCAAAACAGTTTAAATCCTGCCTTATCTGTGAGGCGGTGAGCTTCATGCGCTGTGAAAGCTCGCCCGACGATATTTTTGTTATGCCCTCCTCCTGAAGCTCGCCCAAAAAACGATAGTATCTTGGTAAACGACGAATAACCGAGTTGGAGATTTTTCCGTCTTTTGGCAAAGGGTTTCACACTCCTTTCGAGACATAATGCCGATTTTATTTAGGGCTATGTGAAAAGTCGCAATTTACACAATTTCTGCTAACTGCGGACGATTTCTGCGTCAAAAATGTTCGGAATACCTCTGTATTCCTCCGCTTTTTTCCTTTAAACCGCCACACATTTAACGAAATTGTACATAATTGCTTTGTTTTCAGATATGCCCTAAAGCAGTTTTTCCAGTCTGTCTTTTATTTCCAACAAAAACTGCTCTGTGTTCACCTTTCTCTTTTCGGGCAGATTGGAAAGCGCAGCAAGATCGCCTGTCATAACGCCTTCTTCTATGGTCTGAACTGTTGCCTGCTCTAATTTTTCGGCAAAGAAAACAAGTTCGCTTACATTGTCAAGCTGTCCTCTTTTTTTAAGGGCGCCGCTCCACGCGAAAATAGTGGCGACGGAATTTGTGGAGGTTTCCTCCCCCTTAAGGTGCTTGTAGTAATGCCTTGTAACGGTGCCGTGAGCCGCTTCGTACTCATATACTCCGTCGGGGGACACCAAAACGGAGGTCATCATTCCTAAACTTCCGAAAGCGGTGGCAACCATATCCGACATAACATCGCCGTCGTAATTCTTGCAGGCCCAGATATATCCTCCCTCCGACCGTACCACACGGGCGACCGCGTCGTCTATAAGAGTGTAGAAATACTCGATACCCGCTTTCTCGAATTTGTCTTTATATTCATTTTCATATATTTCGGCAAAAATATCCTTAAAACGGTGATCGTACTTTTTGGAAATGGTGTCTTTTGTTGCAAACCACAGATCCTGTTTAACATCTAAAGCAAAATTAAAGCAGGAGCGCGCAAAGCTGCCTATGCTTTCATCAAGGTTATGGAGTCCTTGGACAATTCCGTCGGAATTTTTGAATTCATGTATAAGCTCGCGGGTTTCTGCGCCGTTTTCATCGGTAACTACAAGCTCCGCTTTGCTGCCCTTTGATACTTTCATCTCGGTATTTTTGTAAACGTCGCCGTAAGCGTGACGGGCAATAGTGATAGGCTTTTTCCATGTAGGAATCAGCGGTGTAATGCCGTTTACAATAATTGGCGCTCTGAAAACAGTGCCGTCAAGTATAGCCCTTATTGTACCGTTGGGGGACTTCCACATCTCCTTAAGATTGTATTCCGTCATTCTCTGAGCGTTGGGAGTGATAGTAGCGCACTTTACCGCAACGCCGTATTTTTTTGTGGCGTTGGCGCTGTCAACAGTCACTTGATCGTCTGTCTCGTTCCTATGTACTAATCCCAGATCATAATATTCGGTATTAAGTTCAATATAAGGTGTGAGAAGAATGTCCTTTATCATTTTCCAGATAATGCGGGTCATTTCGTCTCCGTCCATCTCCACAAGCGGGGTTGGCATTTTAATTTTTTCCATTGGCTGTCCTTTCTTTGGCTTTTATTCTTTGTTTTTTGGGAGCAGTCTTTGTGGTTTTCCGCCGAAGTTTGTCTTTTATATCCGACGTATGTTACCGTTTAACGTATTTTGTCCTTTTACTCCTCGAAACCGTCAAATCCGTCTATGGCGTACAATTCTTCAATATCGGGGTCGTCGCTTCCTTTATCGGCGAACATAGTTTCAAGCTCGTACTCAAATTTTTTGGATATTTTTACAAGGGCAAATATTATTCCCGCCGCCAGTCCGAAAATAAATGAAACAGCGGCAATAACAGCGTATATCTTTTTCATTCATGTTTCTCCTTATTTTTGTTTTTAAGGTACAAAATCAAACTTTATTTGCATTTTTCCGTATCTTCGTTACAAGTCTGCCCTTCACAGGTTAAAACAGGTCTTTTCCTGTTCTTGGCGTATTCAAGCAGAAGCATTCCGGATATCATTCCGAAAATATAGGCTTTTATTATGCGAAAGAAGGTTTTACCGGATTTTTTTTCGTTTTTCATATAAATATCCTTGGATCATAAAAATTATGAATTTTTGGTATAATTAAGAAGTCCGCCCGCCAGAATCATTCCCTTGCCTCTTTCGGAAAGCTCACACTTTACGGAGATATCAACATTTTTGGTCTTGTTTCTGACAATAATGTCCGAGCCGTTTTCTATAACGCCTCTGATATTTTCAATAAGAAGCTCGTCTCCCTGTTCTATCTTGCTGTAATCTTCTTCCTTTGCAAATTCAAGGGGAAGTATTCCGTTGTTGATAAGATTCTGACGATGAATGCGGGCAAAAGACTTGCAGATTATCGCCTTTACTCCCAGATAAAGGGGAGCCAAAGCGGCGTGTTCTCTCGAAGAGCCCTGACCGTAGTTGACGCCGCCCACAACAATGCTCTTGCCCAATTCTTCGGCTCTCTTGGGAAATCCCTCGTCGCATACGGCAAAGCAGTGCTGTGAAATAGCGGGAATATTGGAGCGGAGAGGAAGTATTTTAGCGCCCGCGGGCATTATATGGTCGGTTGTTATGTTGTCCCCGACCTTAAGGCTCACTTTTGCCTCTATATTTTCGGCAAGAGGTGTATTTACGGGGAAAGGCTTTATGTTGGGACCTCTGAGTATTTCAACGTCCTTTGCCTCTTCGGGAGACGCGGGAGGGGTGACCATATTGTCCTTGATATAAAACTTTTCGGGCATTATGTAAGGCGGCATTTCACCTAAGCTTCTCGGATCGGTAAATACTCCCGCAACGGCGGAAGCGGCGGCAGTTTCGGGAGATACCAGATAAATCTGTCCGTCTCTTGTGCCGCTTCTGCCTTCAAAATTTCTGTTGAAGGTGCGAAGGGAGATTCCTTTTGAATTGGGGGACTGACCCATTCCGATACATGGACCGCATGCGCATTCGAGTATTCTTGCTCCCGCGTCGATAAGATCGGACAAAGCGCCGCAGCGCGCCATCATATTATATACCTGTTTTGAGCCCGGCGCGATAGAAAGGCTTACATCGGGGTGAACCGTCTTTCCCTTAAGAATATGCGCCACCTTCAATAAATCCTGAAGCGAGGAGTTGGTGCAGGAGCCTATGCAGACCTGATCCACCTTTATCGCTCCAATTTCATCAATGGTTTTAACGTTATCGGGACTGTGGGGGCAGGCAGCCAAAGGCACCAGCTCTGAAAGGTCGATTTCAACAACCTTATCATAAACCGCGTCGTCGTCCGCCTTAAGCTCAATCCAGTCCTCTTCGCGGCCCTGTGCCTTAAGGAAAGCTTTTGTTACCTCGTCGGAGGGAAATATAGAGGTGGTTGCGCCCAGCTCCGCGCCCATATTTGTGATAGTGGCGCGTTCGGGAACGGAAAGAGTTTTTACTCCCTCGCCGGCGTATTCCATTACTTTTCCGACTCCGCCTTTTACGGAAAGGAGCTGCAATACCTTTAAAATAACGTCCTTAGCGGAAACCCAGTCGTTTAATTTGCCTTTAAGCTCAATTTTTACCACTTCGGGCATTGTTATGTAATAAGCGCCGCCGCCCATGGCAACAGCCACGTCAAGTCCGCCCGCTCCGCAGGCGAACATTCCTATCCCGCCGCCGGTGGGAGTATGGGAGTCGGAGCCTATAAGCGTTTTTCCGGGTTTTCCGTACCGCTCAAGGTGTACCTGATGACAAATACCGTTGCCGGGACGAGAGAACCAGATACCGTGTTTTTTTGCCACGCTGCCTATAAAACGGTGATCGTCGGCGTTTTCAAAGCCCGACTGTAACGTGTTATGATCAATATATGCCACGGAACGCTCTGTTTTAACGCGGTCAACGCCCATGGCTTCAAACTGAAGGTAAGCCATTGTGCCCGTAGCGTCCTGTGTAAGAGTCTGGTCGATTTTCAGACCGATTTCGGTACCCTTTATCGGTTTTCCGTCAACAATATGGGCGGAGATTATTTTTTCGGTAAGAGTTTGTCCCATTTTACGAATATTCCTTTCCTGCGGAGGAATCCCGCGGTTCTACGGGCTTGCCTCATTTGGTTTTGAAGTTGTCAGCGTTTTGTTTTAATTTGTTAATACCTTAACATTATACTACATATTCGGGCTGTTGTCAATGGGTACGCTATTCTTTGAATCCGGTATTACTGATATTATACTGTTTTCGGGGGCGGTAAAAAAAGAAAAAAGCGGCGAAGCCGCCAATGTTTTTTTCGCTTCCTTTTTGCACTGAAAAAAGGAAGTAGGGTGTGGGACAAAGTCCCACGAAGTGAGCGGTTTATACCGGCAAAGAAGCAGG
>CANDLP010000232.1 GCA_947385505.1 uncultured Clostridia bacterium | reverse complement strand
TTACGTCAGTTCAAAATGGGATTGGTATAAAACCTTTCAACTCTGGTTTTATCCTGTGTTGAAATGGTTATGACAGCAATTCATAAAAAATATTAACATACAATTTGTCAGCCATAAAGGTTTTTATGTTATTACGCTGCATATTCGGTTTTTTTCTCCGGCTCCCGATTCCCTTTTGGCGTTCAAAAAGGAATCGAAAAAACAGCGCGCGGCTTAGCATAGTATCAATATAAGAAATGTTTTTATAAGACCTCTTGCTTTATGTAGGAAAATAATGTATAATGAAAATAATAAAAGTTAACCGTTTGGGTCATTGGTGTGATCAATGCGTTGAAAAACATTATATGCGGAGGTTTATTATGAATGCTCTTGAGAAAATCAGCCATGAAACTATGGTGTTTATGAGAGGGAAATATTGTCTTGATGAGATTGGTGACGGAAAGGATGAATTGAAATTTAAGCAAGGCAAGAAAACAATTCTCACCATATATATGCATGAGAATTGCTTTACTTTTCTAATTATTTTCGGACAAAAAGAGCGTAAGATATTTGAAACACAAACAGGCTGTTTTTCGGACTACATACTTGATTATTATAACAATGCAAAGACCTATCATGACGGCAAATGGATGTTCATTGACGTAACAACTATGGAGCAGCTTGACGAAATTAAAAAACTGATACTGATAAAGAAAAAACCTAATCGCAAGCCTTTCCCAAAGGAAAACGCTCTTTATTCAAAATGTGGTCAGCGCTGCGATCTGTGTGTACATTATGTAGGTACAACGGACGAACAAAGAGAGATAATGATACAAAATCTTAATAAAATATGGGATAACACCGATTGGAGTATGCGATGCAACGGGTGTTACAGTGAAGATTGCTCCTGTACTGACTGCAACGCAAAAGACTGTTACCCCTCAAAGGGTATTTCAGAATGTAAAGAATGCGGTGAGTTTCCATGTATAAAAGCTACATCGGCAGACTATCGTTCAATGATACATAATCAAGTTCATTATGCGCACGAGATTACATGGGGAATACTTCCATATGTTCCATGGCAGTATGAAAAATGATAAAAAGTTCCGGTTTATGAGGCAGTCAAATTCGGTTATAAAGAATAATAATACGAATTCATTATTTCCCGAAATAAACAAAAAATAAAAACGTAGTCAAAAAGAGCAATACTGAGAATTGAGCTAACGCAAGCTATGAGATATTACGGTGAAAACAGCAATGTAAAAATTGCTGTTTTCACTTTTATTAGGTATCTCCAAAGCGGGTAAACCTCAGGGGCTTGAGAACAGAATCCCAAATATCAGACTGCAAATCTATCCTAAAAGTATAAAGAACTGTGCATAATCCAAGAAGCCTGAGACCCCAATAAATTTTGTGTAAAAAAAATAAAGTACTTCCGATCAGACAAGACTTAAGGCAAAGAAAAAACTGAAAGGAAGTGTTTTTTATTATGGAAAAAATAAAGGAATCACAGCAGCCATTTATATTATTGGGAAATACTGTTGCACAAATCGGCGTATCCGGTTGGATACGCCGATTTGCTGTCCTATTCGGCTGTTCGGTTTCTTCATTCGGGATATCACCAATTCGCCGCTTTTTTGTTGTTTTATTGGATTATTATACTATTTACCTATTACTCTGTCTGCTTTCATAGGCAGACGGGTATCCAGCTTCCAAACGCCGTCCTCATATTTAATCGTTATAGGTACTGTATAATTGTTCTCTCCGTCGCTCCAGCTTACCGCCGAAGTAACGTCAAAGCTGCTCATCGCTCTGTTTTCGTATTCCGCCAGAGAAAACTCGCCCATCTGAGGCAGCACCGCGCCATTTATAAGATACAAGCGGCCGTCTTTCTCCACATAGCTCCTGTTCACATAAAGGCTTATATAACTCTCCGCGATTTCCGAGGTAAAAGTGTCCCTTATAAACTGACGCATTTCCTCTACTGTCATAAAGGCTTCAACCTCTAATCCGTTATAAAACCCATGTCCGTAAATATCGTTTTCTATGGTTACAAGCCGGGTATTCCAGTCCCCGTTTTCGTCTTTTACCGCATCGGCGTTTCCGAATATCTTGTCCAAAGTAACCCTTTTGTCTATCAGCAGCTGGCTGAACACGGCGATTTCACCGGTTACCGTTTCGTCTTCATACATACGCACTACCCAGCCCCTTACGCCGTTCAGCATATCGTAGGTGCGCCATATATATTTGTCCCCTGCCGTTCCCAATGCCACAACCTTAGCCGTGGTTTCACCAAGCTCGGTTATTACTGCGGAGGATACGTCAATCACCACGGGAGTTTCTATATCCGAAACAAGAAGCTCCAATCCCTCTTCTCCTTCTTTTACAACGCCGGGAAGCATATTTTCCACTTCCTCTCCGTATTTATCCTCCCAAAAGGAATATTTAAAACCCTCGTACATTCTCTCGATAAGTTCGTCCATATCAGAAGCGTATTCTGGATTGATCTTTACATATCCCGACATAGCTTCCCCATTTGTTGGTATCAGCGTGTGAGCGCCCAAGAAAACGCTGTCCGCTCTTTCCGCCGCCTTAATCTTCTTCCTGAATTCCGCAAGCCGCTCGTCATCCTTCACCGTTCCCGAAGGATAGGGGGCCGGGAATCCGTCGGGCGCGGAAGCGGTTTCGGGAGGAACCTCCTCCGTCTGCGTTGCAGCCGAGGAAGTGTTTTCAGGCTGATCCTCAACCGCGCTTACCTTGGCGACAGTGGTTTCCTCCGTCGGCAGCTGAGAGGCAGAAGAAGTGGGCGCCGTATTTGTAAGGTTTGATTGATTATTTGTGGAATCTGTGGGTTTACAAGCTGAAAGCAGCAGCATTAAAGCGGCCGCAAAGGCTGTTGTTCTTTTTTTCATATGGCTCCTTATTATAATGATTCCGTAAATCGTTATTACTCAAATTTCGGTATTTCGTCCAACGTTAAAAAATTCTTATGATTATAAACCTGCTCTAAAATCACATTGGCCGAATATTTCTCAGTAAGCTGTCCGTTCTCATCAATAAGCCTGTCTCCGCTCCCCAGCGCGAACCAAAGCCAATGGGCGTTATCCTGTTCAAGCGCTTCGGCGCTTGGAACCATAACGCACTCGTTCAAAGCCACCGCTCTTGACGAATCATAGAAGGCAGTGCCCATAAATCTTCCATTACCGCTGTCGCCGGTGGTATTATACACATTTTCTCCAACTATATCCACATATTCGTCTCCGGGATAAAACTCAGCGCTGCCGCCGTTCCAAACCCAGATTATATTGTTCAGATTATGGTATTGATTTATCCTGTTTACCATGGTGCGCCACAGCCAAAGATACCCTTCTGCGCTGCCGCTCCACCAGTATCCGCCTTTTCCTCCGTCAGACAGGGGAGAAAACAACACCGTTACGCCCTTATCCTTTAAATATTCCAGCTTTTCCGCCATTCTGTCGATATCCCTTATAAGAAGGTAGTTTTCTCTCGGTATTTCACCGCTGCCGTAAAGCTGTTCAATCGTTTCCGCCGAAGCCAGAGAAATGTCCTTACCCGTATCCACCCCCCCTATGCTGAAATCCGTCATGGAGGATAAGTAATGACTGCTGCCGTCCGGCGAATACCACGTCCATCCGTAACCAACCAACCCGCCGCTTTCGCTCCATTCCACAGCAAGATCAAGGTCAGTGTTGTTTTCGTCATAATAGGGACTGTCAGCCTGAGCGCATACCAGATCGCCTACTCTTATTGCGGGAAGCCTTCCCGTTTCTTTATAAACCGCAGCTATTTCAGCATTGGTGCCCGGTGTGACCCTCTGTCCCGTAATAGTCTTTTTCCCGTAAATCTCGGAAAAGAAATTCATTATCTTTACGGTCTTCAAAGAAGCGTCGGAATTTATCGGCGCGTTGCTCATAACATAATAGCTGTCGCTCACCGACTGACCGTTTTCAATTATCACCTTGTCCATATAAGCCATTCCGAATTCCGACTGAAGCGTTATTCGGTTATCGCCTTTTTTTAGATAAATACCGTTAACGGTAAAAGGGGAGAAGGCGGTAACGTCCTTAGCGTAAATCACTCCTTTTGAAACACCATCGTAGGTATCATATTCCCCGTTGTTGTAAAGAGCGCCTCCCACTATAACGTTAACCCCCGTGTCAAAAGCGCACATTTGCAGCGTCAGCTTATAATACTGGGTAGAAGGAACGTGCACGGTAAATGTTGCGTATTCGCGGCGGTCTATCTGTATATATCCGCTCCCCTCATAGCCCATAAGATAGTTATGAGGCGTATTGTCACACACCTGCTCCAATTGCAGTGTCTCCGAATATTCCTGAGGGGTTATGGTAAACTCCTTCACCTCGTACTTGTCCGGCGAAGTCGTCTCCGGAGGAGAGGTTTCCGGCGGATCGGTTTCAGCGGGCGTTTCTTCGGTTATTTCGGTTATGGGCGCCATACCGTAATCTATTTTGGAACAGGCGGAAAAAAGCGCCGCAATCGAAACAGCCAGCGCCGCCGCTGTAATTGGAAATAATTTTCCGCTCTTCATTTTATTTTCCGCCTTTCCTTAGGAAATTTACCCGATGATACCCTGCTTAGAACCTGTCTTCAGTTCTTCCAGCGAACGATCGCTCTGTCCCCCTCGTGAAGCTCCGCTCCGAAGCTTATTTCCATACCGTTGAGAGTAAG
>CANDLP010000231.1 GCA_947385505.1 uncultured Clostridia bacterium | reverse complement strand
ATATGATTGGCATGGGTGATCTGAGTAATATAGCGCACGGTGTCGGGGTGATTGTGAAGCTCCTCGGTGCTCACCACTATGCTCATGGTGTCGATTCCCGTGGGTATATGCTCAAAGCCCAGACCTTCGTTGTCAAGAACCGTGAGAATGCGCCTTAAGAATCCCACCTCGGAATTCATCTCGTCCTTTTCTATGGATATAACGCTGAAATGCTTTTTACCCGCTATGCCGGTTATGATCTTGTGCTCTGTGCCTTCGGGGGCTTCGGGGACAATCATTGTACCCGGCGCGTCGGGAAGGTTGGTATTCCTTATGTTTATGGGAATTCCCGCGGCGCGGACAGGGAAAATAGCGTCTTGATGAAGCACCGAAGCGCCCATATACGACAGCTCGCGCAGCTCCTTATAAGTGATATAGTCTATTATCTCCGGATTTTCCACCACATTAGGATCCGCTGCAAGGAACCCGCTTACGTCTGTCCAGTTTTCGTACATTTCCGCGTTTATGGCTTTTGCCACTACCGAACCGGTAAAATCGCTGCCCCCGCGGGAAAAGGTCTGGATCGTGCCGTCGGGCTTAGCGCCGTAAAATCCCGGTATAACCGCTTCGGAATACCCTCCGAGAACCGAGGCGAGACAGGCGTCGGTAAGATCCGGGTCAAAATCCCCGCCGGCGGTGAAAAACACGCATTTCGCCGCGTCCACAAACTGGAATCCCAGGTAATTTGCCAGAATGATACCGTTGAGATACTCCCCTCTGCTGGCGGCGTAATCTCTTCCCACTCTCTTTTTGAAATTTTCGGTTATTTTTTCGTACTCATCGTCAAGGCTTATGGTAAGACCGAGATCGCTTATTATCCCGTCAAAGCGGTCGGCGATCGGGAGAAATTCCGCCGTAGCGTTTCTTCCGAGACCTACCGCGTCATAGCAGGAATAGAGCATATCCGTAACTTTTATATCTTCGGGTGAACGCTTTCCCGGCGCGGAGGGAACGACATAGCGCCTTTTGCGGTCGCTTCGTATTATCTGAGCCACTTTTCTGAATTGATTTGCGTCGGCAAGGGAGCTGCCGCCGAATTTTACTACTTTTGCCATTTTGTCTGCCTTTCTTTGAGTTGAGATTTTGGTTTTATTTATTATATTATTTGCACATGGGCGTTTTTTTGATATTGCAAAAAATAAACAGGCGGCGAAGCCGCCGCTTCGGACAGCCCTCCCCTTTTCCTTTATTTAATACTAATAACCACCGCCTTCGGCGGTACTTCGGCTTCGCCGAACTATTTGAATTATGGATTTTATCCACAATTCAAATAGTTATTAGTATAAGTTATAACATTATAACACATTTTTAAATAAAATGCAAATTTTTCTTTTCATATTGACATTTTTCACCGTTTATGCTATAATTCAATCGGGGACGGCACCCATCACAAAAAACGGCGCAAACACAAATTGTCCTTAGCCCCGGTCTTTATTTCCTCCGCGTACATTTCAGCGGAATCACGGAATTATAAAAAGATCGGCATAAAACGCTTAAGGACACATATTTTCGGTTACAAAGGGGGAGATACCCATAGAAAAAAACGTAATTGTAACGGACGAATTCGGAAATAAGCTCACACACACCTACCCTAAAAGGGCAAAAGGTTTAATAAAAAAAGGGCGTGCCGAGCGTGTCGGTGAGAACGAAATTCGTCTTATGGGCTGTTCGGTTATGCCTTATACGGAGGATAATATGAACAACACATATACAACAAGCATCAACGGCATGGATAATTTAAGCACCGTAAGGATCGTTCCGGAAACGGGAGAGATTATTGAAAACACTGAAAACACGGGAGAAAAAACAAATGTAACCCCTCCCGAAGCAAATCAGATTAAAAAGATATTTTTTGACCCGAGAAGCTGGAAGCCCGCAAAAGACGTGAATAGTACCGTCGCCACACGTTCCTTTATTTCAAATCCCTTCGGCAACGGTCTTATCGAGGCGTACACGGTGGGCGACTGGAACTGGAACTGGTCGGTTATTGAAACAAAAGATATGACTCTGGACAAAAATACCGATTACGAGCTTATCTTCTGGCTTAACGGCGGGGAAAACGAACAGGGGAACGAAACCTGTAAGCTTGAGATTGTATTTGACAACGATTACGAAAATCGTTACACCTATAATCTCAACCGTGATTTTATCCATTACGAAAAGCACTATAAAGGCTGGTACCTGTACCGTATTCCCTTTAACACGGGGGACGCCTGTTACACCAAGCTGCAGTTTGCCGCTATGCGCGCATATGCAAGCCTTGTCAAAACCGTGGAACTCGAAAGCTACGGCGGTCTTTCGGAGGATTTACCGCCCGTCGGCGTACCTCAAAGGCACAACATTATTTTTAAGGACGGTTTCCCCGCAAACGCCTCCTGGTCATATAAAATATTCGGCAAAGAGGTCTTGCATACTCCCGGCAACAGTACGCATATGCACTTTAATTTTTCCGACGAAAATCGAAATAATCATAACGGAAGAACGTTCTTCCATGAAAATTACGAAGCCATGGAAGATGATATTGAATCATCATTGGAAGGATTATTGGAAAACGTTAAGGCACAGCTTGCGGAACAGCTTGACGATGTTGTTGCCGCCAACGATGTCGCCCATGTTATTAACATGAATGTTGATGTGGATAGTATCAAAGAGCAGATTATCCAAAATATAAAGGATAACTTAAATTTTTAAAAAACATATTTTTATTTTAAAATTTGTTGTTCGGCTTCTTGACAAAAACGAAATTTTGTTGTAGAATATATAAGTCGAACAGCTGTAAGTGCGTAGAATCGCGACGATTCTACGCACTTATTTTTATGTTCCCCGAAGTTTTCAGGCAGCTTTTTCTCTGATAAAGACTCCAAAAAATAATAATTTTAAGGAGATTTTTATGAATCACTCAGAAA
This sequence comes from uncultured Clostridia bacterium, assembly GCA_947385505.1. Classification (GTDB taxonomy): domain Bacteria; phylum Bacillota; class Clostridia; order Oscillospirales; family Ruminococcaceae; genus Ruminiclostridium_E. The sequence continues at coordinate 1,747 of CANDLP010000231.1, read as the reverse complement.
ACAGTCAGTTTTTAGGGACGGAAAAAATCGGAAAGCTTATGTTGAAATTTTCTATTCCCTGTGTACTCTCTCTGCTCGTCAGCGCGCTCTATAATATTGTTGACCAAATTTTTATCGGCAACAGTGAATTGAGCACTCTCGGAAACGCGGCAACAGGCGTTGTCTTTCCGATATTTATCATTGCTCAGGCGTTTGCCTGGTGCTTCGGCGACGGCTGTGCCGCTTACCTTAACATCTGTCAGGGGAAAAAGGATACACAATCCGCGCACAAGGCAATCGGAACAGGAATTATAGTTACACTGTTTTCAAGTATTGTGCTGATGGCGATATTTTTCCCGCTAAAGACACAACTTTTAACGCTTTTCGGCGCTTCAGAAAACAGTATAGGAATGGCAATCGAGTATTTCAACATAAATGCATTCTTTTATGTACGATTGCAATCGGCATTGCTTCGACATTGCTGTTTGAGTTAGCTCCGCAGGCGGTTGCAGGCATTTTCGGAACGCCTGCCAATATACCGAATCCTGAAGATTACTGGATTTTTGCCGAAAAAACTTTCCGTATATTTCTTTCGCTCGTTACCTTCACTTGTATTATTAAAATAACCTCCATTTTCTTCCAGGCGGTCGGCAAACCTGTTCAAGCAATCATTTCTTCCATGATAAGAGATATTGTTTGCTTTATTCCGTTAATTTTGATTTTACCGATATCATTTGGTATTGAGGGAGTTTTGTTTGCCGCGCCGATTGCGGATTTTACCGCCATGATTGCGGCAGCGGCTTTAACAGCTGCATTTATGCGTTCTATTAAAACAGAACAAACGAAATCGCAGGATAACTCAGTTTTAAAACCTTCAAGAGATGGCGTTATCGTTACAATCGGAAGAGAACACGGCTCATCGGGTAAACAGATCGGCAAACTGGTTGCGGAAAAATTAGGAATTCCCTTCTATTATAAGGAAATGACTGCGCTTGCAGCACAGGAAAGCGGTCTTGATAAAGAATTTATTTCGGATATTAACGCAGCTTCACAGTCTCTATTTGAGTACGGAGGTAGTACAGCAAGCGATTATTGCTCAAGATAAAGTAATTCGCCAAATTGCCGATAAAGGCGGCTGCGTAATCGTAGGCAGAGCAGCCGACTATGTTTTACGAAATTACAAGAACATCGTCAATATTTTTATTTATGCTCCAAAAGATTACCGCATACAGCGTGTTATGCAAGTATACGGGGACAATTTGGAAGAAGCGAAAAGAAATATTCGCCGCTCTGACGAAGCGAGAGCGGCATATTACAAAAATATTTCGGGACAATCCTGGGGGGAACGTCACAATTATGAATTGTTAATAGACAGCTCCGTTGGAACGGAAGAATGTGCTGCGGCAATCTGTCAATATTTAATAAGCGTCAATAACAAAAAGTAATTGATTAGTATTATAAAGCGGCGGTCACTGTAAAAAGTTACCGCCGCTTTTTCTTATAAGCATATTATGTTAAATTTTTGTATTTTCGTCTGTCCATTCGGTGGAGTTTCGCTGCGTACCGGCATATATTGATGGTATGAAGGAAAAAATACCGATTTCGTACTTTTAATACGCAACTATCTTCATATCCACATTTCCGTCGGCGCTGATTTCCAATATACCGAAGGACGGCGCGTTTTTCCCTCTCGGCGTGCCCAAACTTCCGGGATTCATAACAGATCGGAAGAGCACACGTCTGAACTCCAGTCACGGAGCGTCATCGC
>CANDLP010000230.1 GCA_947385505.1 uncultured Clostridia bacterium | reverse complement strand
CGCTACGGTAAAAGAGGTGATATTGTCGGGATGCATCGGGTCGGGCGGCTTAAGCCCTTTTTATACAAAGACGCAAAAGGAAGCGGCGGAAAAATGTATGAGACATCTTCATCTTGACAAAATACGCAAAAAAAGCTTTCGCGATCTTTCAGGAGGACAGCAGCAGCGTGTGCTTATCGCAAGAGCGCTGTGCGCCACAGACAAGCTTTTGCTTCTTGACGAACCTGTAACGCGTTTAGATGCGGTAGTTACCGCCGAAATGTATGATCTGATAAGCCATCTTAATACCGTACACAACGTTACAATAATAATGATAACTCACGATATTTCCAATACTTTGAAATACGCCAACAAAGTTCTTCACATTTCTTCCGAAAGCTCTTTTTTCGGAACCACGGAGGAATACTTAAAAACCGAATTTTATAAAGAAATGAGCGGAGGGAAAAAACATGACGGATATTCTTGCTGAAATGCTGTCCTTTGGCTTTATATTAAGGGCGTTGGCGGTGGGAATATTGGTATCCCTGTGCGCTTCCCTATTGGGGACAAGTCTTGTGCTTAAACGTTACTCCATGATAGGCGACGGGCTGAGTCATGTGGGATACGGCGCGCTTGCATTGGCTGCGGCGCTGAATTTGGCTCCGCTTCAGGTTGCGATCCCCGTTGTGGTAGTTGCCGCGTTTTTTCTTCTTAGACTTAGTCAGAACAGCAAAATGAAAGGCGACGCTCTTATAGCTATAATCTCGTGCAGCGCATTGTCTGTGGGAATGATAGTTGTGTCGCTGTTTGAAGTGAGCATTGACGTAAACAGCTATATGTTCGGAAGCATACTGGCTTTGCAGTCGGAAGATGTGGTTCTGAGCGTGATTTCCTCTCTCTTGGTAATAACGCTTTACGTGCTGTTTTATAACAAAATCTTTGCCGTAACATTTGACGAAAGCTTTTCCAAAGCCACAGGAATAAAAACAAGCCTTTACAATGCGCTTATAGCTTTGCTTACCGCCGTTGTGATAGTGGTGGGTATGCGGCTTATGGGGGCGCTTCTTATTTCAGGACTGGTGATATTCCCTTCTTTAAGCGCTATGAGGATATGCAAAAGTTACAGAGGCGTGACGTTGGCGTCGGTGATAATTTCAATTGTTTGCTTTATTACGGGGCTTTTTATTACTTTTTATATTCCGGTGCCTACGGGGGCTTGTATTGTTATGACTAATTTGGCGGCGTTTCTTATTTGCGCTTTGGCGGGGAAAATTCGTGGGGCGGTAATGCCTGCAACAATTCAATAAAAAATCATCATATGATATACACATTCGGAGATATGTTTTTAATGATGTTTATTATCTATCACATTTCCCATTCACTTATTTATTATCTATCCAATACCGTCTTATCTTTTCATTTTTATCATCGGGGTCTGAAACAATATTTTCAAAAACGCCGCCGCAGCTTTCTATCACTTTGGCAGAGCCTATATTTAAGGCGTGACAGCTTACCAGCACCTTTTGAATTTTCATAACTTTAGCTTCTTCCAATGTCATTTTAAGTATATTCGTTCCGTAACCCTTTAATCTTTCGGACGGTCTTACTCCGTAACCTATATGTCCCCATGTTTTGTAGCCGTCTGCGGTCAGGTAATGCCGCAGTGACGCCGCTCCTATTAACATGTCTTTTTCGTCTGTAACAAAATAAGAGGTTGTCGAAGCGTATTTCTTATCGAGATTACCTCGCTCACAGTTATCCAGCATTTGGACAAATCCCGCGAAATCTTCCAAATTATCATACGGCTTATCCAAAAACCATGGGGCTATCTGAGTGCCGCTTTTAAGCCATTCCGTCATCATCTCATTATATTGCCCGAAGAAAAACATATCCGGCTTTGTTAAATATAATTTCATATGATACTTATCCTTTTGTTTATTATGTTGTGTATCTGGGGCTTTGCCGCAGTGAAAATATGATTCGGCAATTATACTTTAGTCTATATGCTCCTTGATTTTCTCAATTATTGCTATAAACCTCTTGTCATTTCTTATGGGATCATACCTCTCCCCGCTCATTCTGTCAAACAGTTCCGCGCAATTTGAACAGGTGTCGTTTTTCACAAGCATTTTTAACTTGTCATATTCCAAATCCTTAACAAGCAAAGAGGAACAGCGTCCATTATCAGGCAGTGTGTCACTCATTACGGCATATTCGGCGGCTTTTTCAAGATTTTCAAGCGCCGCCTCAAAATTATTATTCAGCATTTCCATTGCGGCAACATAGCGATATAATTCCGATACTTTTGCGCTTTTTTCAAAATAATCGCCGTTCTCAAAAATAAGTTCATACAGCGCTATACTCTTTTTGATAATTGCTATACGCTGCGCTGTGTCAATTTTATCATTTTTGTACCCCAAATCCGCAAGACGGAGCATGGCACGGTGAATACACTCAGCGTATTTCGTAATAGAAAACTGACAATGCCGCCGCTGTTTTTCTCCCATATAGAAATAGTCAAGCAAATTATCCCTTGACGACCACATATCGGGCAGCTTTTCGGCAATTTCTATTGCTTTGTCATTATCTCCCATAGAGTGATAAAGCCAGCATAAATCTTTCATAACACCCGCCTGTGTAATAATATCGGTGCGGCAGCGCAATATTCTGTTTCCGATTGAAACAGCTTCCTGCTTGTTTTGCCTTATTTCATCATCACTTAACGGTTTTCCGTCGCTATGCTCACTGCACCGACCCAGCTCCTGCATAAGCTCAACTTGAAATCTGTAGTCATAAGGGTAATTTTTTACCGCTTCGCGTAGTATGGCTATGTTTTCGTCAAGAAGCCCGTCGGATGCGTTTTTATTTATCCTGTCGATAATTACTGTGATTTGCTTTTCATCGTGTATTTCCGCCATTCCCATAAGGTTATCAATGGTAACTCCGAAAAATTCCGAAATAACGGGAAGAAGCGTTATGTCGGGATAAGTCGTACCATGTTCCCAACGGCTGATCGCCTGTGGGGATACACCAAGTATTTCAGCGAGCTGCTCTTGTGTTAATTCCCGCGTATTCCGTAACCGCCTTAAGTTTTCGCTTATTTTGATCATTATGGTGCCCTCCTGATTCCGTGTTTTCCAATTTCTGTGTTAAATAATAACACAATTCGGCACGGCATTCCATAACATATTTGTTAAGAGAAAAGTAAACCAAAGTGATAATAAACCGAAACCTGTATTCACAAGATATTGCACACTTTTTAGCAAATCTTGCAAATACAGGTTCTATTATTAACCGAGCATTGCCAAAAGCTCTTCCTCTGTTATTACGGCAACGCCTAACTGCTGCGCCTTTGTAAGCTTACTTCCAGCCTCCTCGCCTGCCAATACATAATTTGTTTTGGAGGAAACCGAACCAATACATTTTCCGCCGTTGCTTTCAATAAGCGCCTTGGCTTCATCTCTGGTCATTGTAGGCAGGGTGCCTGTAAGGACAAATTTTAAACCGTCAAGCTTTTTGCCGGTTTCCTTTACGGTATAGCTCATATTCAGTCCAAAGCCTTTAAGCCGCTCTATAAGAGCAATTCTGTGAGGTTCTCTCATAGCGTTGTAAACATTTTCGGCTAAAATTTCCCCAAAATTTTCTATCGCGACGATATCCTCACAGCTTGCGGACATCAATTTATCCATTGAGGGAAAATGTTCGCATAAAAGCGAAGCGGAGCGCTGACCGATCCCCTTTATACCCAAAGCGAATATAAGCCTGTCAAGTTCATTAGCCTTGGATTTTTCAATTGCGCCGATAAGATTGCCAGCCGATTTTTCTTTAAACCCCGGCAAAGTCAATATATCCGCCAAAGTTAGAGCATAAAGATCCGCCACAGTTTTTACAAAGCCGTGATTTACAAGCAGTTCAACATTGGCGCTTCCGAGACCTTCAATGTTCATGGCGTTTCTTGAAGCAAAGTGAACGATATTGCGAAGCAGCTGAGCGGGACAGTCTATATTAGGACAGCGTATCACCGCCTCGTCCTCGTCACGTACCGCCTCGGCGCCGCACGCGGGGCATACCATAGGTATATGATACGGCTCCGAACCGCCGGAGTGTTCCTTGACTCTCACCACTTCCGGAATTATTTCACCGGCTTTTCTGACAATTATCGTATCTCCCAGCCGCACGTCCAGATCGGTTATTATATCCTGATTATGGAGAGTGGCTCTTGAAACCGAAGTACCCGCCAAATTTATCGGGTCAAACAGCGCCACGGGAGTCAAAGCCCCTGTTCTGCCCACGTTTATCTCTATATCGTTAAGCTTAGTTTCCTTTTCTTCGGGAGGATATTTAAATGCCACCGCCCATTTAGGAACCTTTGCGGTTGCTCCCAGAACATTTCTATCCTTAAAATCATCTACCTTTATAACGGCTCCGTCAATATCATATGCCAGCTTCCCTCTGTTTTCGCCGATAGCCGCTATTTTTTCTATTGCTTTTTCAATGTCGGTAAAAGCCTCATATCCGTCTATTACCTTAAAACCCAAGCTTTGCATAAATTCAAGGGATTGTTTATGGGAAAGAAGCTCTTTTCCTTCCACCTGCTGTATATTAAAAATAAAAATATCCAGTTCCCTTTGCGCCGTCACTTTGCTGTCCTTTTGCCTTAGTGAACCTGCTGCGGCGTTGCGCGGGTTTTTGGCAGGGACATCTCCGTTTATCTCCTGACGCCGGAT
>CANDLP010000229.1 GCA_947385505.1 uncultured Clostridia bacterium | reverse complement strand
GTTATTCCTTCGGAGAAGGTTGTAAGGGGCGATATTGTATTTCTGGAAGCGGGGGACAAGGTGCCGGCGGACTGTGAGATAATCGAATGTATGGCATTGCAGTGCGACGAGTCGGCTTTAACCGGAGAAAGCGTTCCCGCCGACAAAAGAGTCTGCGCGGTAAATAAAGATCAGCTTAACCAAAAGGGCGCGGTGTATATGGGGACCGTAGTGACAAAAGGGCACTGTACAGCCGAGGTTTTCGCCACGGGTAAAAAAACTCAGATGGGTATGGTATCAAATATGCTCAGCGAGATAGAGGAGGAAAAAACTCCTCTTCAAAAGCGTTTGGGCGAATTGGGCAAGATTATAGGTATAGCCTGTGTGATAATCTGCATTCTGGTAAGCGTCATAGGGATTTTCAGAGGAAATGAAATTTTCGATATGCTTTTTGTGGGAATTACATTAGCCGTTGCCGCAATACCCGAGGGGCTGCCCGCTACTGTGACTATTGCGCTGGCGTTGGCGGTAAGGCGGATATATAAGCAAAAAGCGCTGGTAAACAAGCTTCATTCGGTGGAAACATTGGGCTGTGCCAATGTAATTTGCACCGATAAAACCGGTACCCTCACCGCAAACAAAATGACAGTGACCGAAATATTTACCTTAAACGGAGGAAAAGAAGTTAAAGCTTCGGATCACATATCAAAAATGCTCTTCACCTGCGGCGCGGTATGCAACAACTCCGACGGCGAAAACGGCGATCCTACGGAATCGGCTCTTATAATCTCCGCTAAAAATGCGGGGGTATCGGTGTCGGGCTATAAAAGAATATCGGAAATCCCCTTCGACAGCGGAACCAGGTTTATGGAAGTTACGGTCAAATCGTCGGCGGGAGAAACAGTCAGCTTTTTAAAAGGAGCTTCGGATACGGTATTGGAAAAATGCTCCCAATATCTCGGCTCAAAGGGAGTGGAAACGGTTAACGCTTCCGTTAAGCGCAAAATCGCCGAGGCGGTGGATAATATGACCAAAAGAGGCTTAAGAGCGCTGGCATTCGCTTATAAAACCGTTCAAAGCGACAGTTATATATTCATAGGGCTTCAGGGAATGGAGGATCCTTTAAGGCCTGAGATAAGAGGAGCGGTAAAAAAATGCGAAAAAGCGGGAATAAGAATAATTATGCTGACGGGCGACCATATAAACACCGCCGCCGAAATAGCTTCGAGGGCGGGTATTATGAAGAAGGGCCAAAAGGCGTATACCGGTGCGGAATTAGCCTTAATGAGCGACGGGGAGCTTTCGGAAAAGCTTGTCAATGCGGCGGTCTTTGCAAGGGTAAGCCCTGCGGATAAGCTTAGAATAGTCAGAATGATGAAAAAGCAGGGAAATATCGTAGCTATGACCGGAGACGGTGTAAACGACGCTCCCGCGGTAAAAGAAGCGGCAATTGGCGTAGCTATGGGGAAAACAGGCACCGACGTCACCAAGGAAGCGGCTAAGCTCGTGCTGCTGGACGACAATTTTGCCACACTCGTTAATGCCGTGGAACAGGGAAGAACGGTTTATTCCAATATCCGAAAATTTATAAGGTATATGCTCTCCTGTAATATCGGAGAGGTATTCACAATGCTGTTTGCAATGCTTTTGGGGCTTCCGGTGGTGCTGCTGCCTATTCAGCTTTTGCTTATAAATCTTGTAACGGACGGACTTCCTGCCATCGCCCTCGGAATGGAACCGTGCGACAGAAATATTATGGAGCTGCCCCCAAGAAAAAGCGACGAAAGTATTTTTGCGGGAGGCATGCTTTGGGGAATACTCGTAAGGGGATTATCAATAGGATTTGTATCGGTTATGAGTTTCCGTACTGTTTACGGGGTGTTCGGGCTTGAAGCGGCAAGGACGGCGGCTATGGTTACATTGAGTCTTTCCCAGCTTATATTTGTATTTGAATGCAAAACAGAGGGAAGAGGAATTTTCAATGCGCGTTACTTTTCAAACCCAAAGCTTATCGGCGCAGTTCTTATAAGTCTGCTGCTGACGTTGGGAGTCGTGTATATATCGGAGCTTTCGTCTGTTTTCGACGCGGTGTCCCTTGATACGTCAATACTTATACAATGTTTATTATTCTCGGCGGCAGTACCGTTTGTCCGCGGTATATGGCTGTTTCTTAAGGGGAATAAAGATACGGCTGATGGATTTGACAATATAAAATAATATTTTAGTGTAAAATGACGGTTGATTTATTTTCTTTGATATGTTATTATTTTATTATAACACCGATTATTAGTGAAATCGGCTGAAAACAGAAGGGAAAAACGCAGCTATGATTGATTATACCGACTTGTCCGTATGTATCTGCTCTGATGAGGAGAACGGAAAAATTGACCCGCGATTTTACATGGAATGTGGAACAGATTATGAAATGTTAAATTATAGGCGTTTTTGTCTTGCCATTGGAATCGACGGTGAGTATCTGAAGGATAAATCCGCTTCCGAATTGAAGAAATTGTTCCACAACGAATGCGCCAGATGCTTTGGCGACAGCGCTGAAAGCGAACTTGGAATGGCAGTGGTATTGTCGTCGCTTTTTGATTATACAAAGCAGGGGATTAACGGAAATTATTTTATTACCCATGACAGCGGGAAAAGATACTTTTCCGATATTGAAGCTTAAAGTGTCTGTTAAAAAAAGTTTATAAATGTTTTTTAAAGTATTAAGATGTGGTAAACCGGAAAAGAGGGAACGTCCGTGTGGAATTGGGACGTTCCTTCTTTTGACAAATTTATTTAAAATTTTTTCCAAATAAATGAATGGATTTGTATTATTAAATCGTATTACATATAAAGGGACCCTTCCGGTATATCGGCATCAAACCCGCTGTTTTATACCGGGAACTGTCTGAAAAGCCGCAATTTGTACAACTTCTACTAACTGCGAACGCTTTCCGGGTCAAAAATGCTCGGAATACTTTAGTGTTCCTGCGCTTTTTTCCTTAAAATCGTCACGTATTCCGCGAAAATGCACTAATACCGATCCATTTTTGAATTGACGTAATACCCAACGGTCAAAAATGGATTGCCCTCAGAGTACTAATCCCACAGTTTAAAATGGGATTGTTATAAATTGCTTTGTTTTCAGATATGTCCTAATTATTTCTTTAATCTCAAAGGAGGAACAAACAAATGAAAAAGACACTTTCCCTGATATTATCGGCTGTATCTGTCCTCGTTTTAAGCGCCGCGCCGATTTTCGCACAAACCGCACCGGTTTCCAATGACACTTCATGTTACGGTATATGCTTGAACTCGGTAAATTCATGTTATTATACAGATTTGAACAAAGACGGCACTTGCGATAACTGCGGAGTAAGCGGAATCCACAGCTATTGTTACATAGGCAGTTATGTCGATTCCAACGGGGACGGTATATGTGACAATTGCGGAGTAAGCGGAAAACACGGTTTTTGCCACGGGGTATATTACGCCGACGGAAACAAAGACGGCATATGCGACAACTGCGGAGTAAGCGGAAGGCACGGTTACTGTCACGGTGTGTATTATTCCGACGCCAACGAGGACGGGATTTGCGATAACTGTGGGGTGAGCGGAACACATGGTTATTGTCACTTTGTATATTTTGCCGATGTCAACAGCGACGGGCTCTGTGACAATTGCGGCTCAGGAGTTAAACATAGTTATTGTCACAGCGTATATTATTCCGATTCCGACAGAAACGGCATCTGCGACAACTGCGGAGTAAACGGAAAACACGGCTATTGCCACGGTGTATATTACTCCGATGTCAATAAAGACGGCATTTGCGATAACTGCGGCGTAAGCGGAAAGCACGGATATTGCCGTGTGGGATATTACTCCGATGCCAATAAAGACGGCGTATGCGACAACTGTGGAGTAAGCGGAAATCACACATACTGCAATATAGGATTTTACAGCGACGCAAACGGCGACGGAATCTGTGACAGCTGCGGAGTAAACGGGAGCCTCGGTCATTGCCGCACAGGCTGTTACGCCGACCTTAACGGCGACGGGATCTGCGACAACTGCGGCTTAGGCGCAAAGCACGGTCATTGCGGCGTAAATTACGTTAATTCTAATATAAGCTCCGTAAGCAATGCCGGACGTAATTGCGGACATCACGGCGGAGGCCGCAGACACGGCTGTCATTGAAACATGTGATAAAGGAAAGTTGTTATGCGAAGCGAACAAGAGGTGAACAGAGCTATCGAACGGTATTCCGATACCGTTCGTAGGCTTTGTATGATACGTTTGAAAAATTATGCTGACACTGAGGACATATTTCAAACCGTTTTTTTGAAATATGTCCTCAGTTCGGTTTCTTTTGAAAATGAGGAGCATGAAAAGGCATGGTTCATAAGGGTCACCATTAACGCCTGTAAAGATTTGCTTAAAAGCTTTTTTCGAAGCCACGCGGTTTCCCTTGATGAGATCGCTGAACAGCCTGCCGCGCTTCCGCCCGATTACAGAGAAGTTTTTGATGCGGTCATGTCCCTGCCGCAGAAGTACAGAGACGTAGTGTATCTTCATTTTTATGAGGACTATACCGCCGTGGAGATAGGCCGTATTTTAGGAAAGAATGTGAATACGGTCTACACTCTTCTGTCCCGTTCCAAACAGATGCTTCGGGAAAAGTTAGGAGGCGATGAGGTTTGAAAGAACTTATGAGTATGAATTATGAAATTAAAGAAG
>CANDLP010000228.1 GCA_947385505.1 uncultured Clostridia bacterium | reverse complement strand
CCACGTCCGTGCACACTCTTTCCCTACACGACGCTCTTCCGATCTGGCGATTTCGATAATATTGCTGTGCTGTTCTACAAAAGAACGGTCAGGGTGACCTATTACGTTTCCGTTTTTGTCTATTATGTAAGCAACTCCGCGCTCCCCGATACCAAGGTCGCTTACTATATCTACCAAAAAGTCCGCGTCAACCGCACCGTAAACGATACCGTCAAAGCTTCCGTCGGTGATAATCGGAACTTCCAGCAGAAAGACATTTCTTTCACCGTCAAACATAAGATCGGTAATGTACGGCGCCATTGTATCACGGCACTTTATAAAATATTCCTCGGTGCCGTAATTAGCGCCCGTGGAAGCTTTGCCCTGCGCGTCCATTTTTCCTATGTAAATAAAACCGTTTCTTTGAGCCATAGATGAAGTTGCATCCGCAATAGCGGATGACTCCGGATCTTCATTGCGAAATACATCGGTTTCCGCCGCCTCTTTAAGAGGTTCCCAATAGTTTTCCATTTTCCATTCTACCGCGTGCGCGGCAATATGGGTGGCCGGCGGTATAGCCTTCGTAAGAAGCGTATCCACGCTCACAGCGCTCATAACAGAGCTTATAAGCGTCACCACAAACGCCACAGAAAATACCAATAACAAAACTCTGAGCAGTATTTTACCCTTAATAGTTTTCATAATGACGGACTTCCTCCTTGGTTTTTTAAAAATAAGTTTGAAAAAACGTCGCCTAAAGGGGACTTGAAATTTATGATTTAATTAAGGAAAAATTACGGTATGATTATATCATTTTTCAGGTGAAAAGTCAATATGTCGTTTAAAATAACTTTTTAAAAACTAATGCAAAACTATTGCAAAAGTCCTCGCTCTATGTTATACTGTATCAAGAGTATCCGAAAAAGGAGGCGGCCGGTTGGAAAAACAAAAAAAATATCGCCATGAGTTTAAGTATATGCTTAATAAAGGCTGGTATGAAATACTCCGCCAAAGAGCAAAGGCGGTGATGAAGCCCGACAGCCACGGGGACAACGGAGTTTACAGGATCACCAGTCTGTATCTGGACGATGTGTTTGACAGCGCTTACAACGATAAGCTTATGGGACTTGACGTAAGAAAGAAGTACCGCATAAGATTTTACGGTCTGTCGCCCGAATTTATCCGTCTGGAGATTAAAGACAAGAAGGGCGATATGGTGTCCAAGCGCTCGGTGAAAATGACCTATGACGATTATAAAAGTATTCTTCGGGGCGATAAAAGCTTTTTGTCGGAAGAAAGATTTCTGGGTACAGCGGGGGAAGAACTGCACGCTTCGGACAAACTTGTGAGAATATCGCCGGCCGCCGTGGTGGACTATGTGAGGGAAGCATATGTATGTCCCGCCGGAAACGTCAGGATCACCTTTGACAGCCGGCTGAAAACCATGTCGGAAATGGACGCGTTAAACGGACGGCCGAATTTTTACAGCGTTTTTGAAAACGGGGAGATAATTTTAGAGGTAAAATATGACAGCTTTATCCCCTCTTACATACGCGAACTGCTGGCGGGTCTTCCCTTAAACGCCGAATCGGTCTCAAAATACGTACTGTGCAGAGATTTCAAAAAAAGACTTGCAAAATAAAACTTGCTAATAATTAAAAATTAAACGAATTTTATAACCCGAAAGGAAAAAACAAATGGATAAAATACTTGAAGATTTAGGTGCAAGCTTGGATCTGTCGGATCAGCTCGCCAGCCTGTCGCTGCCCCACATACTTATCTGCATGCTTTCCGCCGCCGTTTGCGGAGTGCTTATCTACTTAGTATACCGCTTTTTTTACCGCGGCGTGGTATACAGCGATAATTTCAATATCCTGCTGATCATGATAACCGTTATAACCTCTTTTATCATAATGACCATAAGCGCCAACTTAGTGCTTTCTCTCGGTATGGTGGGCGCGCTTTCTATCGTGCGTTTCCGCTCAGCCATAAAGGATCCGCTGGATATCGGCTTTTTATTCTGGGGCATTGCGTCGGGTCTGACCTGCGGCGCGGGTTTGTATTTCGTAGCCCTTGTGGGAACGGTGGTTATCGCCCTTATTTACATAATCCTTCACTTCTGTAAGAAGGAAAAGAAAAATTATCTTTTAATAGTACGGTACAATGACTCCGCCGAAGACCAGATAAACGTACTGCTCAGCGCCATGAAGTATAAGCTTAAAAGCAAGACCCTTACCGACGGCGAGACGGAGCTTACCGTGGAGATCAAAGTAAAAAACAACGACACGTCCGAAGCGTCAAGATTTAAAACGGTAAACGGCGTAATGGGAGTAACGCTGTTGGAATACAACGGCGAATATATGAACTAAAGCAATGCAGGCAGCACCTTAAGACGGTCTTTGTAATATGGCAGCAACGCCTTAAGACTGCGTAAGAAATCCGAACTTGCATTTTAAAAAGAATCGATATTCTTTGGAACCGTCTTCATACTCCTTTTTAACGGTCTTTTCTATCCATTCCAGCTTGGCGGGAGAATGCTCCTTATATTCTGTAATAACGATCTTCCCTTCTCCCGCTGCCCTTATAAGGGCTTGATAAGCGTCGGGAACAAACTCACAGCTGAATGTTTCGACATCATTTTCCGATATAAAAGCAAACGGGATTTCGCCGAAAGAGACAATTCCCCCCACGTCTGCCACCGAATAAATATATCCCGAAACGCCTTTATAAGTATCCGTCAGCGCATTCGGGTAATACTCCTCTAATGTAAGTATGCCCTCTTTGTTAAATCCGTAAGGTCCCCATTTAGTATATATGCCGTTATGAACAAAGCCTTTTTCCCGACAGCACTTTTCCACCGCGTTGCTCAGGTATACAAGGGTGTTTTCGGGCTTTGATGAAAAATAAATAAGCGGTTTCCCATGATTTGAGATATTGGGAATAAGTTTTTTTATGCCCGGTATGGGCGAAGCGTGAAATAACATATTTATCGCATTTCCTTTTCTCTTCAGTTTTTTAAATCTTATATTTTTCTAATCTGTACGTATGAGATACTGCTTGATTTTTTTCGGCAAATTTTGTAAGAACATAAGGCATATTTAATATTATGGAATTAGTGTTCCGGGTGCAATCCCATTTTGAACTTTGAATATTACATCAGTTCAAAATGGGATTGGTATAATTATAGCATAAGCGAATCCGATTGTAAATAAAAACAAAAAAATATGCTTATCATTTATGCAGAGGCGGTTGTTTTACCGCTGCGGTATAAATAAATTATTTTTTAAAGCAATTAAAAAAACACTTATCCAAGAAAGGAAAAGAAATTATGAAAATGAAAAATGCACCCATGGGCTGGAACAGCTGGGACTGTTACGGAGCCTCGGTAAAAACGCCGAATACATGGCGAAACACCTTAAAAAATACGGCTACGAATATGTTGTGGTGGACATACAGTGGTATGAGCCTACCGCCGAAAGCCATGAGTATCATCCCTTTGCCGATGTCTGCACCGACGGATACTCACGCCTTATCCCCGCTGAAAACCGTTTTCCTTCCGCAAAAGACGGAAAGGGATTTGCACCTTTGGCGGAATATGTACATTCCTTGGGACTGAAATTCGGAATACATATTATGCGCGGTATTTCAAGACAGGCGGTGCACAAAAACCTTCCCATTTTGGGCACGGACAAGACAGCGCGTCAGATCGCAAAAACCGCCAGCATTTGCGGCTGGAACAGCGACATGTACGGCGTTGATCCCGATAAGGAAGGCGCAAAAGAGTATTATGAAAGCATTTTTAAGCTTTACGCCTCATGGGGGGTTGACTTTATAAAATGCGATGATATAGCGCGTGAAATGCCTCACGAGGAAAAAGAACTTATAATGCTGAGCGACGCGCTCAAGAGCTGCGGAAGAGATATGGTATTGAGCCTTTCTCCCGGCCCCGCTCCTTTGAACAAAGCTGAGCTGTTTAAACAAACGGCTAATATGTGGCGTATTACCGACGATTTCTGGGATAAGTGGGAGCTTCTGTACGATATGTTTGAAAGAACCGAAAAGTGGTCCATACACACGGGCTTCGGAACCTTCCCAGACGCTGATATGCTTCCCGTAGGCGCGATCCTTCAGGACTACGGCCCCGACAACCGCACAAAGTTTACCGAAAATGAACAGTATACAATGCTTACTCTTTGGAGTATTTTCCGTTCTCCGCTTATGATAGGCGGCGAGCTTACAAAGCTTGATGATTTTACAACAAAACTGCTTACAAACGAGGGGATACTGAAAATGCACAAAAACGCCCGTTATGCTCATCAGGTTTGGCGCAAAGAAATAAACGGCTGCGAACATATACTCTGGGCAGCGGCGGGAGCGGAAGGCGGACTTTACATAGCGGTGTTCAACGCAGGCGAAAGCGGCAGCGAGATAGAGATTCCGCTTGCCGATACGGAAATTTATAATTCCGTAAAGGGCGAGGAGCTTTGGAGCGGCGAAAAGGTGAATTTTGCGGATACGATTAAAGTGAAGCTGGAAAAGCACGGCGCTAAAGCGTTTTACTTTGAATAAGCGGGAACCTTAAAAATGCGGATTTTCAGACAGCCCATAGTATAAATCAGAAAACATATTAAAACTGTGCAAAAAAAGTTGCACTTGCCGCCTCTTTTAACGGTAAAATAAATGAGAAAGGAGCTGATAATACGGATTGGCTTACAAAAATGAATTCCGCCGTAGAATATA
>CANDLP010000227.1 GCA_947385505.1 uncultured Clostridia bacterium | reverse complement strand
ACCGCCTTCGGCGGTACTTCGGCTTCGCCGAAGTATTTGAATTGTGGATTTTATCAACAATTCAAATGGTTATTAGTATAAAAATCGTAACGTCATATTGACATTCTATAAAAATCTGTTATAATATTCTTATATAACTTAATTATATAACGTACTTTTTTATGGAGAGAAAAATGCCAAAACAAAAAATAACCAAAGAAGACGTAGTAAACGCCGCTTTTGACCTTGCGAAGGAACACGGCATGGAGTATATTACGGTAAAGACCATTTCCGAAAAGCTTTCCTGTTCTGTACAGCCGATATACACCTACTGCGCAAATATGGAGGGGCTGAGACAAAGCGTATACGAAAAAGCGAGAGACTACGTAAAAAAATACGTATCTTTGTATATCGGCAGCGGCGATATATTCAGAGAAACGGGACGGGTTTATCTTAAGTTGGCAAAAGAAGAACCTAATATTTATAAAATGTTCATATCTCATCAGCGAGAGAACGTTTCTTCCTTAGAGGAGCTCTATAATCTGGAAGCAGATCCCAAAATCTCCGAAATCGTTTCAGAACAGCTCAATATACCAATTGATAAAGCTAAAATGCTCCATTTGAATATGCTTATCTACAGTATAGGCATAGGCGTGATCTTTTCAAGAACAACTCCGGGAATATCTGCCGACGAAGTTTTTTCACAGCAGGATTACGCCTTTAAAGCTTTTCTGGCGCAAGCGCTTAAGGAAAATTAAAATCACACCATTTATCACGGAGGAAAAAAATGAACAAAACCGCAATAATTTATCTCAGCAAAACCGGATTTACAGAAAAATATGCAAATTGGACGGCAGAAAAAACGGGGGGAGGTGTAATTCCTTTCAGCAAGGCCCAAAAAAGCTCCGATAAAATCATGTCCGACTACGATACATTGGTTTTTGGAAGCAGGCTGCTTGGCGGGAAAATAGAAGGGCTGTCTAAAGCTAAAAAGCTGTTTTACACGGGAAAAAAACGCTTTGCGGTTTTCGTTACGGGAGCCACGCCAAATGACGGCGCTGCCGATATACTTAAACAAATGTGGGAACAGAATTTCACCTCGGATGAGCTTGTTAAAATACCGCATTTTTATATGCAGGCGGGTTTATGCTACGAAAAGATGCCTTTTATAGAAAAACAGATGATGAACGCACTTAAGGCAATGCTGAAAAAGAAAAAGAAGGTGGAAGGAATACCGGAGGGAATGTCCGAGGTTTTGGGAAATTCCTTTGACAATTCGGATAAAAAACTTATTTTACCGCTGGCCGAATGGATAAATGGGTAATTTTTACGTTTTTTATTTCCTTTTTTTAAAAAAACTGTAAAAAACATATAAAAATTTGTTAATCATTTATCAAACCCCTTGATATTTGCTCCAAAATTTAGTATAATATAAAAAGGTAAATAAACCGATTATAAAAAGCATCAGCCGCTAAAACGCGGCCAATGCACCAAAACAAAATTCAGGAGGACTAATCCAATGGCAGTTAAAGTTGCAATCAACGGTTTCGGACGTATCGGAAGACTCGCATTCAGACAGATGTTCGGCGCGGAAGGCTATGAGGTAGTTGCTATAAACGACCTTACAAAGCCCTCTATGTTAGCACAGCTTTTAAAGTATGACACCGCTCAGGGCGGCTATTGCGGCAGAATCGGCGAAGGACTTCACACAGTTACCGCCGACGATGAAGCAGGCACCATCACCGTAGACGGCAAGACTCTTAAGATTTACGCAGAAGCTAAGGCGGCCGAGCTTCCTTGGGGAGAAATCGGCGTAGACGTAGTATTGGAGTGCACCGGCTTCTACTGCTCCAAGGAAAAATCTCAGGCTCATATCGACGCTGGCGCCAAGAAGGTTGTTATTTCCGCTCCCGCCGGCAATGATCTTAAGACAATCGTATTCAGCGTAAACGAAAACACTCTTACACCCGACGACACAATCATTTCCGCCGCTTCCTGCACCACCAACTGCCTTGCTCCCATGGCTAAGGCTCTTAACGACTACGCGCCTATCCAAAGCGGTATTATGAGCACCATTCACGCTTACACCGGTGACCAGATGATCCTTGACGGTCCTCACAGAAAGGGCGATCTGAGACGTGCAAGAGCTGGCGCCGCCAACATTGTTCCCAACAGCACAGGCGCCGCTAAGGCTATCGGCCTTGTTATTCCCGAGCTTAACGGAAAACTTATCGGCTCCGCTCAGCGTGTGCCCGTTCCCACAGGTTCCACCACCATTCTTACCGCTGTTGTTAAGAAGGCCGATCTTACCAAGGAAGGCATTAACGCCGCTATGAAGGCTGCCGCTTCCGAATCCTTCGGCTACAACGAGGATCAGATTGTTTCCTCCGACGTTATCGGTATGAGATACGGCTCTCTCTTCGATGCTACCCAGACCATGGTTGCTAAGATTTCCGACGATCTTTACGAAGTACAGGTAGTTTCCTGGTATGACAACGAGAATTCCTATACTTCTCAGATGGTTAGAACTATCAAGTACTTTGCGGAGCTTAAGTAATGCGGCTTAGTACTGATAAGTAAATTTTATAAATAAAACCGGCCTGTTTGGGTCGGTTTTATTTTATGTTAATAGTATAATGTATTTAACTAATCCCTTTTTGAACCGTGGGTATTACGTCAGTACACAATGGGATTGGTATAATACTCATTTCTGTTTAAATATAGACATCGTCTTTATTTAAGTCGGCAGCCGAAATCTTCGATTTTGATAAAATCAGTGTTGAACGTTGAACTTTGTTTTTGGCGGCTATTGCCGCATGCCGCTTTGCGGCATCTTTAAAAATAGTATAAAACAAAGAAAGCGGTTCCGATCATAGTATATAGATACCTGTCATTAAAACTCCCCTCATATGTACAAATACGGACATTGTATTTGCAGCAAATTTTTAAAAAATGACACCCCGTCGAAATATAATTTCGACGGGGTCAGGAGGATTATTATATGAAACTCTTCGATTTACTTTTTATTACGCAACCTCATCAAAAAGGCCGCCTATTTCGCCGGCTTCGTCTCTTAGTCCAACATCAAACCGGCTGTCGTTCTTAGCCTTGGTAACTGTAACCGTTTCGCCGCCCGACACGTAGGAATCGCCGCATTCGGGGCAAATAGCGTGTTTTATGCGCACGCTTTGATAAACAATTTCTTTTCCTTCGCGGTCAGCCTTCGCTTGATTACGGTTCACATGCTCATACTCATGACCTCTTACCGCCGATTCAGCCGTTCCGGAAGCCACCTTTGAAGCGGATTTAAAGGAAACGCCCGGATCATCGGATTCGTCCTGATACCTGCGGTTTTTACAGGTTTCACACTCGCCGTCCTCTTTCCCTTCCGCCCTCATCTTTGAAAGACGGTTTTCAAGATTTTTAATTCGCTTGTCTATATCATTAAACTTTTCATCGGGAATATCGGAAAACCTGTCGGCCTGCTGCTTTTGATACTGTTCCTTTCGGCTTTCAAGGCGCTTTATGACATTTTCTATATCGCTTTGAGAGCTTTTTTCGTTAATACCGTAAAGATTGCCCGAAGCGCCAAAACCGGTTATTGCTGCCATAAAAACACCCCTCTCATTTTTCTTTAATTTGAGTATATTATAGCATTTATTTTGGAATTTGTCAAGATTTTTCCAAAGTATTTTATGTTTTTATAATTATACATTTATATGTTATGATGCGTGTTCCGATTCATCTGCACATTCCCCGCTGACCGCAACCTTAAACCTTTTCTTAACCTCCCCGCAAAACAGATAAAGCGAGCTGTCCACATCCGCCATTCCCGCCGCGTCCCTTGCCAGCGTACTCGGATAAAGCGCCTCAGCCAAAGCGGGGGTATCTATAACCACATTTGTATGCGAGCTCCCTATATATTCGCTCATCTTCACTATCCAAGGAGCGTCCTCGTCAGGCTGAAAAAGTGAAGCGCGGAAGTTTTCACGGTTGCCCTTATAGTCCACCGAGTAGGTGTTTAATATTTGTCCCTTTTCCTTATATTCCTTTGCGGCGACTGCGCTTATAATGCTGCTGTCAAGTCCCCCCGAAAGGAATGTGCACAAGGGCGCGTCGCTTACCAGCTGTCTTTTTACGCTGTCGTTTATAAGGAACCACAGCTTTTCCGCGGTCTCCTCCGGGCTTTCCCGATGAGGTTCCGCGGTGGGATGCCAATAACAGTTCATGGAAAATACGCCCTTGTCATAAGTAAGGCAGCAGCCGGGCGGAAGCTGTTTTATATCCCTGAAAATCCCGCTGTCGGGTTTTACCGCCGGCCCCAAAAGCATTATCTGCGCAATTCCCTCTTCGTCGATTATCGGCTTTACCTGCGGGTGCTTTAAAATCGACTTAGGCTCCGAGGCAAAAAGAAAACCGCCCGAAGTGAACGCGTAATAAAAGGGTTTGACCCCCGCCCTGTCCCTTGCGGCGAAAAGCCGCTTTCTTGAGCTGTCCCATACGGCGAAGGCGTATATACCGTTAAGCTTATCAAGACACTTTTCCCCCCATTGCAAATAGGAAATAAGCAAGACCTCCGTATCCGAATGCCCCCCGAAGCTGTAACCCAAGGCCTCAAGCTCCTTTTGAAGCTCTTCGGTATTATAAAGCTCACCGTTGTAGCAAATAGTATAATTTTCCTTAGTCATAGGCTGTTTCCCGTTTTCGGGATCGATTATGGTCAGGCGCACAAGAGCCAGATCGCAGTTAT
>CANDLP010000226.1 GCA_947385505.1 uncultured Clostridia bacterium | reverse complement strand
AGGATATGTGTAATTGAATCTTCTTGCTGGGGGGATTGATTTAATTATACCAGGATATTATCATGGGGACAACAGCCATAATCAATAACCTGACTAAAGTCAATCCTGCCGAAAATAACAAAATCAATGTTGGGTATAAGGTTCATACCGCTGAGGAAGAAAATTCACAGGCTGCTAACTTTGATACTTACGAGAATAAAGAATTCGATGAAAAAGTGAAAAGTCAGATGAAGGACAGAATGGCAAACCTTAAAGTACCCAATATTTTGGATATTAAAGGAAAACCCGCTTCTAATCCTCAGCCTGTTTCAAAAAGCTACTGGACTTTTTCCGGACGTGACGGAAGCAGCTTTAAGTTGGGATACAACTACAATATAGAAACAGGGGAAGAATATAACAGTAATTATATCGGTATTTTGTTGGAAAAGGCAAAGGGAACGAAAAATCCTAATTATATTGATTACTTAGAAAATATGACTGCAGAGATTGTGTCCAATTTCAGTACTGCATCAACTTATAAGAGCGATCTTGCTTATGTGAGAAGCAGCATAAACTCAATAGTTGATGAAATACGTCACAATATTGAAAAAGGGAAAGATAATTTCACTGAATCGTTAAATACAAAAATAACTATTGGTGGTGTGGAATGGGGCTTTAAGGATTTATTGGATACTTCGGTTCTTATAAGAAACTCCTTTGACGGCGTTGACAGAACTATTACCATGGACTATATTGAATATGCAAAAATGGGGCTTTCAATCGGCAATGCTCAAAATTTTGCAGATAAAAATCTTACAAAAGAGCAGTCGGATATGGTAAAATCTGTTTTACAGGCAAGAGCCGATTACTACGACAAACGAATGGACGAACACGCGGAAAAGAATAAGTATAAATGGATAAACGTTAAAAGCAGTGAGCAAAGGCGGGAATATTATAAATATGGTTATTATGTTTCTGCTGCCAATAAGGAATTGAGAAATTCTATCAGAGATACTTTTGCTTCAGTGGGAAAAGACACCGGTTTATCAGCAGCTTTGTATCAATACAATAAGCTGATGTCCCCTGCCCTTAAGGCTTCCGGAGTTTCTGAAAGCAGTTTTGCACAAGTGTTTAAAAATCATGCAAAAACGCTTAATGAATATTTTTTGACTTTATCTTTATATAGGTAATAAGAAGGTGGTTAAAATATGATTATTGACGCAAGAAACCTGAGTTCCAACTATATTTCAGAAAATTCTAAAACAGCTTCATCTGTGTCACAAAATAACGCCGATGCTCTTGTGCGGCAGTTGGAAAAGCATGAAAATGTATATTTTAATATTAAGCAGGAACCGTTGCATCCGACAGAAAATTTAAACGCGGCAAAATCCGATTCCTATTCATTTGACGCGGGTCTTGATGTTAGCAAAATAGAGATGGTGAGAGTTAAGCGTCATTACGAGCTTGATTACACTGCAAACGACGCTTTAAATAATTGCTGGAGCGCGTTTGTACAGGGAAATGTTTTCGCCTTATATAAAAGCTGTTCTATGGCGTCGGGCGAAGCCGTCGCAGATATGGATAAAGGCGAATTTTTAACCTATCTTCGTGAAAACGGATTGGATAAGGAAATAAATTGGACGGGTGTCGAAAGAAATCTCAGAGGTGAAAAGAACTTTGATAATTTCAGCGAGTTTACCGATTACGCCGCCGCTCTTTTCGCAGGTCTTGAAGATAGGATAAAAACTGATTTTTCGGGAGACGAGCAAAATGAACAACTGAACATTTTAAACGGGTTATATGAAAAAGCAATAAAGGATTTTGCCGACAGTATTTGGGAAAAATCAGAAGGAGCCTTCGGAGCGTTGGGGGCGGATTTGCCTCAGGACACGCTAAAAGCAAGCGTATATCATGTGATAGACAGCAAAAAGAACACTTACTCGGATTTTATAAAAAACAACAAGGATTATGCCGGGGTAGAAAGTACCGCTGACAGCTGGCTGAAACGTGATGTTGGATTTATGACCGATGCTTTGAGAAAAGCCTATACTCCCGCTGATGTGCAATCGGACGGTGAGCTTTGGAGCGAAAAGGATATAATCGCTGTCGGAATGGTCAGCAATATGTATCAGTATGACAGTCTGTACAGCAAAGCTTGTCAGATGTTAGAGCATAAGGACGAAGAAAGCGTAGGCTTGGCTATGGCTATGCAGTGGTTGGCTACTGAAAAAATAACGGCGGATATAGGTGTGAGCGACAGTGTAAAAGGCTTTATAAACGGCTTGTTTGATAAATACGCAAAGACTTTTATAGATGATGTAAACTTTGCCCTTGACAAATCCGCAAGCAACCCCTTGGGAGCAGACTCCAAAGCATTTACAAGGCTTGACGAAAAATCGGTTTATGCGGTTTTAGATGTGATGAAAGAGACCTTTAAAGAAAGCGGAGATGCAGAAAAAGCAATTTATGCCGCAACCTCATTTGCACATGATACGGCTATGAGCAAGCTTGAAAAAGAGGAATATAACTCGCTTTGGCGGTATAACAAGCCCCTTGAGGGAGCCTTGGACGCTAAAAGATTCTGGGGCAGTTTTTACGATCCCGACAGCAAATCAAGCCAAGGGAACGGTATGGGAAAGCTGTTGAAAAAATGGAATAACTTTGCCAAAATAACAGATTCGGGGGATCTGTACGCTTTTAAACTGAATACTTGCATCAATATGTTCCGCGGGTACGGTACGAGAACGCTTAACGGACCCATTACAGGAGGGTATGGAAACGGACAGTATTGGGGTACTGATTTAGAAGACATTGTGAAATCCTTAAGATAAAATTTTTAGCACTGCCTTTAGTTACATATATTTCTTAGAATTATACACGGTTGTGTATAAGTATTTATAAGAAAAATTATTTCACACCAACAATACGGATTACATTGACGTAAGTACTATAAAGGAAGTAAAGTGGGAGTTTGCCTTTGAAACGGATTATACCAAAGATAAAGCGTTAAACAACGGAAAGGACGATTCTTATATGGTAGTTATCAACGGTCAACAATTTAATCTCACACAGATAGGAAATAACAAATATCTTAACAACCTTAAATCTGCCAAAGAAGCACAGCAATTGGCACAATTGCTGCGCGGACTCGACAAAGAGATTACTGTTATCAAAAAATTAGGAAACGGCTGCACCGAACAAATTGTTTTTAATCATAAATTTGACATTTATGAACAGATAAACGATACTCAAAATCCCATGTACGGAACGGTCGACGGACAAAAGGTTGATTTTATCTCTGTTTCAAAAACCGATTACGCCTATGATAAAGATTATACTGCCGATGATGCACTTAAAGAAAACCGGATGTATTCTACAGGAAAAATTCTTTTTGAGGACGGATACGTCAGAAGCAGCGTTAAATTCGGAGGTTTCACCACAGTATCCGATAATGATTCCGCAGCCGCTCAAAAGGGACGTGCGGACGCTACCGTTAAAAATAATGCTGTTGTCGGAATGAATCAAAGTGAGTTTTTGGATTATGTGCGTGAAAACGGATTGGATCGGGAAATCAATTGGGATTTTGTTGATCAAAACTTCAAAGGTTCGGCTTCCTTCAAAGCGCTTACCGACTATACCGATTATGCCGCAGCGCTGTATGCAAGTCTTGAGCAGAGGATTAGCACAGATTATTCGGGAACAGAAAGGCAGGAACAGACAGAACGGCTGAACAATGCCTTTAATGCCGCTGCGGATAAGCTGGCAAAGGGATATATAGAAAACCTTACCGATGTTTTCGGCGCGTTTGGAACTTCACTCCCGGAGGAAGATATTTCACAGAGCATAAAAACCCTGATGGAGCAAAAAAAGGAATCTTATTGTGATTTTGCGGCTAAAAATTCCGATTACGCCAATTTAAGCGGCAGCAAGGACAAGTGGCTTGAACGTGATATGAAGTTTATGGCGAACGCACTCAGGAACGCTTACAACCGGTCCGAGAAAGCCGATTGTGTAAACTCGGCGGAAAACAACGGAGTTTTTTCGGAAAACGATCTTATTGCACTTGGAATTTACGCGAGTACATATGAGAATGACGCGCGGGAAAAATCCTCGATAGACTGCGGATTTTTGTTTAACGAGGAAAGTCTGGGATTCGGTATCGGATTGCAATACCTTGCGGTAATGGGAACAGCCGAGGAAATGAACGTTTCCGAACGGGTAAAAGAACTCGGTATTCAGTTGGTAGGACAATACGCCGAAGCGGCAATGAACGCTAGCGACGCACAGGAAGCCGCTTTAAAACATGAGGCGATCGACAGACAGGCGGTTTACGATGTTGCCAAAAAAATGATCGGCGTTTTTGAAGATAGCAAAGATATGAAAAAGGCAATTCATGCGGGCGGCGAATACGGTTACAGTACCTATACCGCCAAAGAAAAGGATTCGAAATATACGATCGGAGTGAAGCATGACCGCTATCAAACTCCCGATGATATTCCGGAAGGAAATTTCTGGCATGAATTTTACGACGATGGCAGAGGCACCTCTTTTATTGGAAAGACCATGGATAAAATGAATCAATTTATGCGGAATATTAAGTCGGGAAATCTTGAGGAAGTTTCTCATATAACAAGTCTTTACTTTATGAGGAATAAAACCATGATTTACGGTCTTTATAGGAATTATTATTAAATTATAATAATTTGTAGATCGGAAGAGCGTCGTGTAGGGAAAGAGTGTGCACGGACGTGG
>CANDLP010000225.1 GCA_947385505.1 uncultured Clostridia bacterium | reverse complement strand
GCATACGAGATGACGCTCCGTGACTGGTGTTCAGACGTGTGCTCTTCCGATCTCACGGAAGCCACCGAAGAGCATGACGGCGAAGAAAAGTTTACCTGCCCGGATTGCGGTGAAATCAAAACCGTGGTTATTCCGCAGCTTCCGCACACCCATGCGCTTGAACATTATAATGCAATCGCCCCCGACTGTACCACGGACGGAAATATTGAATACTGGCGCTGTACCAAGTGCGGCAATGATTACGACAATGCGAATCCGGCGGAAGACGCCGAACCGCTTGCAACGGTAATTGTTCCAGCTATAAAACACAATTGGGGCGGGTGGACAATAACAAAGGCTCCCACCAGAACCGAAGCCGGCACGGCGGAGCGCATTTGCCAAAACAACAACAGCCACATTGATACGGACGAAAATATTCCCGTTCTCACGGACAGCATATGGGAAAAGACGGGTCAGACCAATCCCGGCATTAACGAAAAAGGCGAGGAAGTATTTGTATCGGAGGAATACGGCGAGGTAAAAGCCGAAATTCCCGAGTTAAGCGATGAAACGGTATGGGAAAAAGAGCGCACTGAGCCGACTCTTGACGAAAAGGGCGAGGATAAGTATACAAGCGATATTTACGGTGAGGTAAAAGTGGAAATTCCCGAATTAAGCGATGATACGGTCTGGGAAAAGGAGCGTACCGAGCCTACCATTGATGAAAAGGGCGAAGATAAGTATACAAGCGATATTTACGGCGAAGTAGATGTGGAAATCCCTGAATTAAGCGATGAAACGGTGTGGGAGAAAGAACGCACCGAGCCTACCCTTGACGAAAAGGGCGAGGATAAGTATACAAGCGATATTTACGGTGAAGTAGATGTGGAAATCCCCGAATTAAGCGATGAAACGGTCTGGGAAAAAGAACGCACCGAGCCTACCATTGATGAAAAGGGCGAGGATAAGTATACAAGCGATATTTACGGTGAAGTAGATGTGGAAATTCCCGAATTAAGCGATAGCGAAGTATGGACAAAAGACGATACGCAGCATGTTGAACCCACCGAGGACAGTCCCGGAAAGGACGTGTATATAAGTGAATACGGCGAGGCCGCGGTTATAATTCCCCCTTTAGAGCATACTCACGTCTGGGGCGGCTGGACTATCACAAAAGCTCCTGCCGAAACCGAAACAGGAACGGCGGAGCGCTTCTGTACAAAGGACAGCAGTCATAAGGAAACGGTGGAATTACCCGTTTTAAGCGACACCTCAGTATGGACAAAGGATAATGAGCAGCACGTTGATCCCACCGAGAACAGCTCCGGACAGGACGTATATATAAGCGAATACGGTACGGTTATAGTAGAGATACCGCCGACAGATCACGTACATACCCTTGTTCACGTTGACGAGGTTCCTCCTACCGAAACCACGGAGGGCGTTAAGGAGCATTGGCACTGTGAAGGCTGCGGCAAGGATTTCTTTGATGAAAACGGAGAAAATGAAGTATCAGACGATGAGCTGAAAATCGGAAAGCTTGAAAAAGAGGTTCAAACCGGCGAAAACGCTCCCGCTTCCGATCTGGTTACCTCCAATGAAGAGCTTATCGGAGCGGTTTTGACTCCTGAAGAACAGGAGATAATCAACGAGGGTACGGATATAAAGATAATTCTGACCGTTGAGGACGCGTCGTACAATACCCCCGAAGAGGATAAGGCGGCGGTGGAAACGGCTATCGGCGATATGGAAGATTATAGGCTGGGGCAGTATCTTGACGTTAATCTGCTGAAAATCATAGGCGACAAACAGGAAAAAATTACCGAAACAAATTCTCCTATTACTATAATGTTTGAGATACCCGCTGAGCATCGGGGCGGCAAAAGATATTCGGTAATACGCGTTCACGGGAGTGAAACAACGGTTCTTGAAGATCAGGACGATGATGAGAACACCGTAACGATAGAAACCGACAGGTTCTCCACCTACGCGTTGGCGTACAGCGAAAAGGCAGCCGTTACTCCGGGCGGAGACGAAACCGATATCGAAAATCCTGAACCTGATGAGAGCAAACCGGCTGAAATTGAACCAAACGAGAGCGAACCGGCTGAAAGTGAGCCAAGTGAAAGCAAACCCGGTGAAAGTGAACCGAGCGAAAATAAGCCAAGTGAAAGCGGAAATTCACATTTCTATATTGTTGACAGCACATCGAATAATGAAACCGAATTACCGGAAGATGAAAATGCCCCGATCGATGAAAGCCGCGCCGATACAAATGACAGCGCGCCATCTGACAGCGGCGAAAATACCGGTGACAGCGTAAGCATAGGTAACAGCGAAAATGCCGACGACGGCGGTGGTATAAGCAGGATTGAAAACAACGATGACATCGGCAGCTCCAATCATATCGGCGGCAGCGGCAATCCCTCAACGGGAACCGTATTATCGCTCATTCCGTGGGCAGGCGCGGCTGTGGTTATGGCAGTGACAGCCAAGCGTAAAAAGAAATAACAGCTAAAATGATGACAGGATAATTTGTCCTGTCATTGTTTTATTCTGAATTTTTATCGAAGGAAGAAATTTTTAATAGTACGAAAAAGTAATAATTATAACGTCTTCCACATATAAATTAAAAAAAAGGAAGGCGGCGCCAAAATGCTAAAAACAAAGGACAACACTTCATCGGAAAAAACCCGAATACTATCCGAAATAGAACAGGTATCAGATCAGATAGCCAAAAACGAACAGCTTTTCAATCTTACTACCGACGATTTGCTCATAGAGTCTCTTATATATGAACAAATTTCTTTGAAGCACCGTTACGCGCATCTTATCAAAACCGCAAAAGAAAAGGGAATTACAATAAATTACATAGACAGGCTTTAAAAAATGAAAGGACTACGAAAATGAAAGCGATAACCATTGCCTTAGCCGCAGTATCACTCCTTTTTTACCTTCGATTATGCGGCAGCCAGAAAAATCCGCTTAAATCAATGCTTTTAAACTCCCTGTCCGGATTGGCAGCCCTTGTGACAGCGGCGGTAGTAAGCGGAACAATGGGGTGCGGCATAGCGGTGAATTACGCAACCGTATTGGTTTCCACTGCCTTGGGCATACCCGGAGTTATAGGATTGGTTTTAATTATGTTTATACTGTAATTACATAAAGTTGTTTTTATTATAAATTATACAAATAGTATTTTCAATAAGTTCTTTGAATATACTAAAAGTTGATTTCCTTTACAAATATACAATACAATAAGCTCCCGATTGTTAGTGTAATCGGGAGCTTATTGTATTGAACTTAAATAACCACCGCCTGCGGCGGTACTTCGGCTTCGCCGAAGTATTTGAATTGTGGATTTTATCCACAATTCAAATGGTTATTAGTATAACATGATAAATGCTGTTCCTGCGCTTTAGCATTTATAGCTTGACTTTACTGGTTAAAAATATTTACTTCAAAATTTCGTCCAACGCTCCGAACAGCTTTTCTACATCGATCGGCTTGGCGATATGACCGTTCATACCGCTCTCCAAAGCCTCCTGTTTATCTTCGTCAAATGCGTTGGCTGTCATGGCGATAATGGGAATTGAAGCCTTCTCTTTGTTATCGAGCCCGCGTATT
The DNA here is from genome assembly GCA_947385505.1 of uncultured Clostridia bacterium. GTDB lineage: Bacteria > Bacillota > Clostridia > Oscillospirales > Ruminococcaceae > Ruminiclostridium_E. The sequence continues at coordinate 1,131 of CANDLP010000225.1, read as the reverse complement.
AGCTTAGCGGCTTCATATCCGTTCATAACAGGCATCTGAACATCCATAAGCACCGCTCGGTAATAGCCGGGTTCCGCCTTGGAAATAATATCTACCGCAACACGGCCGTTTTCCGCTATATCCACTTCAAACCCTGCCTCGGTCAGTATCGCAAAGGCTATCTCCTGATTAAGAGGATTGTCCTCGGTAAGCAGAATACGCCCCGTTCTTAAAACCTTATCTTCCTTTTCCCTGTTTTCTTCTTTAAAATCGGCGGAAACCACCGTGCGCAGACAGCTGCTCAATTCCGACATAAAGAGCGGCTTTGCGCAGAATGCGGTAACGCCTGCGTCCTTTGCCTCCTCTTCTATATCCGACCAGTCATAAGCGGTCAGAACGATAACCGGAACGTCCTCGCCCGTTTCCTTTCTTATTCTTCTGGTCACTTCTATACCGTTCATATCCGGCAGCAGCCAGTCGATTATATAAACGCTGTAATTTTCATTGTGGCTTACCGCCTGTTTTGTACGCAAAACAGCCTCTTTTCCCGAAAGGGTCCAGTCGGGACGCATACCGATCTGCTGAAGCATTCCCGATACGCTGTCACAGGTGTTAAAATCGTCGTCCACCACCAGCGCGCGGCAGTTTTTCAGCTCGTCTATTACGGGGGAGAGCCTTGCGTCCGAACTGATACGGAAGGTGAAGCAAACAGCGACCTCGGTGCCGACGCCCTGTTCGCTTTTGATGTTTATAGTGCCGTTCATCATATCCACTATGTTTTTGGTAATGGCCATTCCCAGACCGGTACCCTGTATTCCGCTTATAGTGGAGTTTCTTTCTCTTTCAAACGGCTCGAAAATATGCTCTACGAATTCCCTGCTCATACCTATACCCGTATCTTTAATATGGAATTCGTAGTTGGCGAAGCCCGAAGGCGCTCCGTGTTTTTCTATAATGCGAAGGCTTACTATTCCGCCCGCGGGAGTATATTTGACGGCGTTGCTCAAAAGATTAAGCAGCACTTGATTAAGTCTCAGCTTATCGCAGTATATTTCCTCGTCAAAAACATCTACCGCGTCAATATACAGCTCTAACTGTTTTGCCGTAATATCCGCGTGAAGTATGTTTCTCAGCCCGTGAAGAACTTCCGGC
>CANDLP010000224.1 GCA_947385505.1 uncultured Clostridia bacterium | reverse complement strand
TCCAAAGTGTCGAATTCGCTTACGTCCTTGGCAAATTCGTCGTCCAGAGGGGCTAATTCCTTGCCCTTGATCTCATGGATAAGGCATTTGAATACCGCAGCCTTGCCCTTAAGTTCATCAGCGCTGTAATCATCGGGGAAAGTAACGTTTACTTCAAAGGATTCGTCAATATTCTTGCCTACGATCTGCTCTTCAAAGCCGGGAATAAACTGTCCGCTGCCCAGAACAAGACTGTAATTGTCGGCTTTTCCGCCTTCAAAAGCCGTTCCGTCGACAAAACCTTCAAAGTCGAATACCACGGTGTCTCCGTTCTGCGCGGGACGGTCGTCTACATCAATAATACGGGCGTTTCTGTCCTGCATGGACGCAAGCTGCTTGTCCACATCTTCATCTGTAATATTTTTAACAATTTTGGTAACCTTGATACCCTTATAGTCGGAGATATTTACGTCGGGCTTGGTGGTGAACACTGCCTTGAATACTACGCCCTCCTCCTTGCTTACGGAAGATACCTCGATATTGGGCATATCAACAACGTCAAGTCCCGCTTCCTTTATAACACTGTCGATATTTTCTCTGTACAGGGCGTTGATGGCGTCATCATAAAATACGCCTTCGCCGTAATGAGTTTCGATCATCTTACGGGTAGCCTTGCCTTTTCTGAATCCGGGAACGATTATGTTCTTTCTTTTTTTCAGGAACGCTTTTTCAACAGCGGCTTCAAATTCGTCAACGCTGTTTTTGAATTCCACCTCCGCGGTATTTGCGGCGGTTTTGTTGTTTGAAATAATTTCCATTTGATTTTCCTCCGTTTTTGCAGTCCTTAGTATTATACCATATATTTGAAGATATTTCCAGTGATTTTTGGAAAATTTTTAAAAAAATTCACAAAAATTGTTTTTTTGTCGTATAAATGGGCTGATAACCTGTATTAAAAAGATTCTGCACGAACTTTTTCGACAAATTTCGTCTTTTACAGATACGATTTATCGAAAAAAACAAAATAATTTTAGGAATACAGATTTTTATCCGAAACTGTTACTCCACCAATATGGGGGTAAAGTTTACGCAGTCACAGGAGGCTATACGAAAATCGATCCCGTCATATTCTCCGTTGAAGGCCTTTTTAACGGCGGCTCCGTGTACGTGTCCGTAATAGCAGCGGTTAATGCCGTACTTTTTCATTACGTCCAGCATGTAATAATTTTTTTCGTTTCCGAATATGGGGGGATAGTGAAGAAACGCCACAAGCCTGCCGCCCAGCTTCCGGCCCTCCCGCGCGGACATTTCCAGCCGCCCCGCCTCTCTGTTCAGAAGCTTTGCGTCAAATGGAGCCGTATCGTCGTTTATCCAGCCTCTTGTTCCGCACACCGATATTCCGTCTGCAAGATATGCGTTGTTATTGAGAACTTTTATTCTGTCAAAGCCTTTTTCCTGTAAAAATGCGTCCATTTTTGACTTTGTATTCCACCAGTAATCATGGTTGCCCTTGATAAAAATTTTGTTTCCCTTAAGCTCGCTGTTGATAAAGGAAAAATCCTTTTCGGCGTTCTCAAGGCTCATAGCCCATGATATATCGCCGTTTACCACCACCGTGTCCGAATCGGATACAAGTGTGTTCCAGCTTTCGGTTATCTTGTCAACATAGCTGTCCCAGCCTTTGAATATATCCATAGGCTTATCTGCGCCCAAAGATAAGTGCAGATCGCCAAGCACATATAAACTCAATTGATCTCACCTGCCATCCGAAAATGATTGCCTGCTGTCCTTGAACTTTTCCGCTTGTGATAAGTTCTCAGAACCTGTATTCACAAGATATTGCACGCGTCTTTTCGGCAAATTCTGCCGATGACTGCGTTAAATTTTCTTGACTTGCGGCAGCAAGCCTGCGAAAATTTGCCTTGTCCCCGACAAAATTTGCTCGAAAATCCACGCACAAATCTTGTGAAGACAGGTTCTTAAAATTATCTGGTCAGAAATTCCATTACCGCTTCGGGCATTTTTTCCCGCTCTATAACTTCCTTAAACCGTACCGCCTTGTTTTTGGTCGCGGCTAAAGGTTCGGGTATCACCGTATTGGTCATGGATTCAAGCTTTTCGATGATACCGAATTCGTCCGTTTTCTCTCCTTCGTCACTGCCCCCGAGAGCGTTAAAAACGGCGGCGCCGAACTTATAGGGGTTAGCGGTAGAGGCAATAACGGTTTTCGTATCGTCTCCCGTATTCTTTTTGTAATCGCCGTAAACCTTATAGGCAACCGCGGTATGCGTATCCATAAGATAAGAATAGGAATCGAAGCAGTCCTTTATCGCCGCCTTTGTTTCGCTGTCATTGCAGCAGCCGGCGTAAAACAGCTCGGATATTTTTTCCTTAACATCGGGAGTAACCTCGTATTTACCGTTTTCCTTAAGGGAATCGAACCATTTATTCACAAGCTCTGTGTTCTCTCCCGAAAGATGGTATAAAAGGCGCTCTAAGTTGCTTGAAATAAGGATATCCATAGAGGGGGAGATCGTGGTGTAAAACTCCCTGTTGCGGTCGTAAACGCCTGTGTTTATAAAATCGGTAAGAATATTGTTGGCGTTGGAGGCGCATATAAGCTTATGAACGGGAAGTCCCATTTCCTTAGCATAATAAGCGGCTAAGATGTTTCCGAAATTTCCCGTGGGAACAACTATGTTGATTTTTTCGCCGTACTTTATCTCTTCATTTTTTATCAGCTCGGCGTAAGCGGAAATGTAGTAAACTATCTGAGGGCAAAGCCTGCCCCAGTTTATGGAATTGGCGCTTGAAAGCACGATACCGTTATTTTCCAGCTCAGATGCGAATTTTTTATCTGTAAAGATCGCCTTTACCCCGTTCTGGCAGTCGTCAAAATTTCCCTTTACAGCGCAGACAAATACATTGCCGCCCTCTTGGGTCTGCATCTGCCGCTTTTGCATATCGCTTACGCCGTCTTCGGGATAGAACACGCTTATAGTGGTTCCTTCAACGTTTTTAAAACCTTCCAGCGCCGCCTTTCCCGTATCGCCCGATGTGGCTACTAAAATAGCCGTTTTCTTATCGGGAATAACTTTCTTTGCGGAAACGGTCAGGAGGTAGGGAAGTATCTGAAGCGCCATATCCTTAAAGGCGCAGGTGGGACCGTGCCACAGCTCCAGAATATATGTGCCCTTTAAAAGGTGAGATATTTCCGCTATGTTTTCGGTGTCAAAATTATCGCCGTAGGCGTTTTCCACACAGTATCTTATTTCATCGTCGGAAAAGTCGTCAAGAAACATTCTGAATATTTCAAAGGCTCTCTCGGAGTAGCTCTTTTCGCAAAGATCGAGAATATCCTTTTCGCTCATTTTCGGAAGCTTGTCGGGAACAAACAGCCCGCCCTCGCGAGAAAGGCCTTGTGCGATAGCTTGGGCGCTTGTAATACCTATCTGCGGATTTCTGGTGCTTTTATATTTCATTGCGGTTTCCTTTCCGTTAAAATAATTTATTTTATAGTATAACATATATTTTGATTAAAAGCAAATGTTTTTTTCTTAGCAGATTTCAGCAGCTCATCGCCGTAAAATCCGATTTATAGTATTCTATATCCAGAATACGGGGATATTTTTCGGTAGTCACCGTCACATACGCGGTATCAAAACGGCGGTAAAGAGTTTCATATTCGGGGTGAAGCTCCATAAACCGTTCCGAAGCGGCAATTATTCTTTTCATTTTCGCTTTGGTCATCGCTCCCGTTCCGTCGTCGTATGCGCCGTATTTACGGGTTTTTACCTCGGTAAATATTATAAATTCTCCGTCAGTTGAAATAATGTCTATTTCTCCGTGTTTTACACGGAAATTTCTCTTTATTATCCTGACTCCGTTTTCCTCAAGATAACCGCACACCGCGTTTTCTCCCGCTTTTCCGCGAACATCGGCCACGCTCATTTTCCGTACTCCTTCAGCCCGCCTGTTTCTGCGATTAAATTGCGCAGAAACAGCTGTCTGTGTTCGGGGGTAAATCCGTACTTTTTCAAGGCTTCTTTATGCTGAGGGGTTCCGTACCCCTTGTTTGCCGCAAAATTAAATTCAGGATATTTTTTGTCCAATTCTTTCATATAGCGGTCTCTCGTCACCTTTGCCAAAATACTTGCGGCGGCTATTGAAGCGCTTACACTGTCGCCCTTCACAACGGTTTTCGCTTGAATTTCTATATCGGGAAGCCTGTTTCCGTCCACCAAAGCGAGCGCGGGAGAGCAAATCAAGCCGTTTACCGCTCTTTTCATCGCCAAAAAAGTGGCTTGTAATATGTTAAGTCTGTTTATTTCCTCTACGGTGGCATAGGCTGTGGAGTAGGAGAGAGCTTTTTCGGTTATTTCATCGTAAAGGGCTTCTCTTTTTTCTTCGCTCAGTTTTTTGCTGTCGTCAAGACCTTCTATAAAGGCATTGCCGTCAAAAATAACCGCGGCGGCGTAGACCGAGCCTATCCACGGGCCGCGGCCTGCTTCGTCTATTCCGCAGATTATGCCGTATTCCTGTCTCAGGGATTTGTCGTATTCAAATCTTTGTCTGCATTCCAAAAGCTTTTTTTCTTTTCTGTCCATTTTTATACCCGTTTTTTATTGCGGTTCTTCCAGAGTGATTTTTCCTAATTTGCCGCTTCTGTACTCGTCCAGAAGCGCAACAGCGGCCCTTTCGGTATCCGGTTCACCGCCCGATGCCATCATTCCTCTTGCTCTTGCAATAAGCTCGCACAC
>CANDLP010000223.1 GCA_947385505.1 uncultured Clostridia bacterium | reverse complement strand
TTGTACAATTTCGCTGAATGCGCGGCGGTTTCAAGGAAAAAAGCGGAGGAATACCCGGATATTCCGAGCCTTTTTGACGCAGAAGGCGTCCGCAGTTAGTAGAAATTGTGCTGATTGCGGCTTTTCTGATAGCCCCTAAATAAAGCTCAAAAGAAAGGAAGGGCCATAAATGAAAAACGCTGAAAAATATACCAGAAATTACTTTATGCCTCCCTGCGTCTGTCTTGACTGGGCAAAAAAAGAGTATATAAAAAAAGCTCCTGTTTGGTGCAGCGTCGACCTCAGGGACGGAAATCAGGCTCTGGTAGTGCCTATGACGTTAGAGGAAAAATTGGAGTTTTTTAAGTTCCTCGTAAAAATAGGTTTTAAAGAAATAGAGATAGGGTTCCCTGCCGCATCTGAGACGGAATATGAATTCTGCCGCGAACTGATAGAAAAAAAGCTTATTCCCGATGACGTTACCATACAGGTGCTCACCCAATCCCGCGAGCATATTATCCAAAAAACCTTTAAAGCCCTAAGCGGAGCAAAAAACGCGGTGGTGCACCTTTATAATTCCACCTCCCTTGCTCAGCGGGAGCAGGTTTTCGGAAAATCCAAAGAAGAGATCATCGATATTGCCGTCAGCGGCGCAAAGCTTTTTCTGAAATACGCTAATGAATTTGAAGGAAATTTTGCTTTTGAATATTCCCCCGAAAGCTTTACCGGAACCGAACCCGAATTCGCATTGGAGATTTGCAACGAAGTGCTAAAAATCTGGGAGCCGTCACCCGAAAAAAAGGTAATAATCAATCTTCCCGTAACCGTAGAGCTTTCGCTTCCTCACGTTTACGCAAGTCAGATCGAGTATATGTGCAAAAATCTTTACAAAAGAGAAAACGTGATCGTTTCCCTTCATCCCCATAATGATCGGGGCTGCGGCGTAGCTGATACCGAGCTTGGACTGCTGGCAGGGGCTGACAGGGTTGAAGGGACGCTGTTCGGAAACGGCGAACGAACCGGAAACGCGGATATAGTCACTCTGGCGCTGAATATGTACTCCCACGGAGTCGACCCGAAGCTTGATTTCGGCAATATGCCCGAAGTGGCGGCAATATACGAAAAAATGACGGGAATGAAAGTAGGGGAAAGGCAGCCTTACGGCGGAGCCCTTGTATACGCCGCATTTTCGGGATCACATCAGGACGCCATTGCCAAAGGAATGAAATGGCGCGAAGAAAAAAATGCTCAGTACTGGACGGTTCCCTATCTCCCAATTGATCCGAAGGACGTTGGAAGGCAGTATGACAGCGATGTGATACGCATAAACAGCCAGAGCGGAAAGGGCGGTATCGGTTTCCTTCTTCAGAAAAAATTCGGCGTGGACCTTCCTCCGAAATTCCGTGAAACGGTAAGCTACACTATAAAAGGAATTTCGGACAAACATCATCAGGAGCTTACCCCCGACGAAATATACAACGCATTTTACGAAAACTTCGTCAATGTGGAAAACAAGATCAAATTCAAAGAGGTTCATTTTGTTCCCGGAGACGAATTTGAAGCGCATATTACCATTATACAAAACAATAAAGAAAGAATTATTACAGGCAAAGGCAACGGCCGCCTTGACGCGGTGAGCGACGCAATAAGGCGATGTCTCGGAATTTCATTTACAATTTGCTCATATAACGAGCACGCTCTTAATACCGGTTCTAAATCAAAGGCGATATCCTATGTGGAGATATCCGACAAAAACGGTTTAGTCACATGGGGCGCAGGAATACACAGCGATATTATAACATCTTCGGTAAAAGGACTTATAAGCGCGCTTAATCTAAGCGATATTTTTAAATCATAGTTTTCACACCGAATTGTATCGGCAATGATATTTTTGTCAAAAATATCATTTGAAAAAAATTTTCCGTTTATGCAAAGTTAAAAACCTTTCTTCCCAAGATTTGTGCGTGGATTTTTGAACAAATTTTGCCGAAAAGACGCGTGCAATATCTTGTGAAGACAGGTTTTAAAATGACAATCATAAGAAAGGACTATTAAAATGAAGATCAGCTTTTCAACTCTCGCCTGCCCCGATTTTGAATGGACAGACATATATTCAATGGCCAAGGACTTTAACTTTGACGGCATTGAAATCCGCGGACTCGGTTCGGATATTTTTTCGGTAAAGGCCAATCCGTTTTCGGAAGCGCAGCTTCCGAAAACATCGGCAAAGCTTAAGAAATTAGGTCTTGAGATTCCCTGTATTTCTTCGGGAGCCTGCCTTAAATTTAATGACAGGTCGGAGGAAAATCAAAAGGAAATAGCCGCATACGCAAAATTAGCGCATAGTCTCGGTTCGTCATATATCCGCATACTTGCCGACCTTGAACCTATGCCCGAAGGAGATGTGGACGACGATATCATAATAGAAGAGCTTAAAAAATTAGTTCCTGTAGCCGAAGAATACAATGTCACCCTTCTTGTGGAAACAAACGGCGTATACAGCGACACAAAACGCCTTAAAAATCTGCTGGACAAAGTTGCAAGCAGAAAGGTCGCCGCCCTTTGGGATATGCACCACCCATACCGCTTTAACGGCGAATCACCGGAGGAAACGGTAACTAATTTAGGCGAATACATCAAATACGTTCATACCAAAGACAGCGTCAGCAAGGACGGTAAAATAGAATACAAGCTTATGGGCGAAGGCGATATGCCGATAAAAGAAATGCTGGAAGCTTTAAAAAGCTTGGGGTATAACGGCTACGTTTCTCTCGAATGGGTTAAGCGCTGGTCCAACAATCTCTGCGACGCGGGCGTTGTGGTTCCCCACTATGCAAGCTTTATGGCGCCTTACAAGGTTCGCCATAAGCACCCTCTTCAGGACAATAATACCAAAACGGGCAAATATGTATGGCCCAAGGAACGTCTGATAGACTACACATTCCCCGACATTTTAGACCGAATCTGCGAGGAATTCCCCAACCAGTACGCCTTCCGATACACCGAATTGGACTACACAAGAACATATCCCGAATTCCGCGACGATGTTGATAATTTTGCCAGAGCGCTTTTAGCTATGGGAGTAAAAAAAGGCGATCACGTAGCGATCTGGGCGACAAACGTTCCCGCATGGTATATAACCTTCTGGGCTGCCACCAAAATAGGCGCGGTACTGGTAACGGTAAACACGGCCTATAAGATCCACGAGGCCGAATATCTGTTAAAACAGTCGGACACTCACACTCTCGTTATGATAGAGGGCTTCAAAGACAGTGACTATGCGGGAATAATAAAGGAAATATGCCCCGAACTTGAAACTTCGGAAAAGGGACAGCTTCATTCCGCGCGGCTCCCCGTTCTCAAAAACATTGTAACCGTAGGTTTTGAAATGAAGAACTGCTATACATGGGATGAAGCGGCGAAAAAAGCCGAAGAGGTTCCCTACACCGAGGTGGAAAAAATCCGCCGAACCATTGACAAACACGATGTATGCAATATGCAGTACACTTCCGGAACCACTGGATTTCCAAAGGGAGTTATGCTCACTCACTACAACGTTGTAAACAACGGTAAAGCGATAGGCGACTGTATGGATTTATCCACCGCCGACCGCATGATGATACAGGTGCCCATGTTCCACTGCTTCGGTATGGTTCTGGCAATGACCGCATCGATGACCCACGGCGTGACAATGTCCCCGATCCCCGCTTTTTCGCCCCGCAAAAGCTTAAATTGTATCAATAAAGAAAAAATAACCTGCTTCCACGGCGTGCCCACTATGTTTATAGCAATGCTGGGACACGAGGATTTCCCCAAAACCGATTTTTCCCATATGAGAACGGGAATAATGGCCGGCTCACCCTGTCCCATCAAGACGATGGAGGAAGTTATCGAAAAAATGCACATGAGCGAAATCTGCATAACTTACGGACAAACCGAAGCTTCTCCCGCTACAACTATGAGCAAGACCACCGACAGCATTGAGACCCGCGTAAACACCGTAGGCGGTCCGATTTTCGGAGTTGAATGCAAAATTGTGGATCCCGAAACCAATGAAGAAGTACCAGTTAATGTGGACGGTGAATTTGTGGCAAGAGGCTACAATATAATGAAGGGTTATTATAAAATGCCCGAAGCCACGGCGGCTGCAATAGACGAGGACGGCTGGCTCCATACGGGCGACCTTTTAAGAAAACTCCCCGACGGCAATTTTAAGGTGACCGGGCGCATAAAGGATATGATAATCCGCGGCGGTGAAAATATTTATCCCAAAGAGATCGAGGACTTTTTGTACACCCACCCCAAGGTAAAGGACGTACAGGTTATCGGCGTGCCCGACAAGGATTACGGCGAAGAAATAATGGCATGCATTATTCTCCATGACGGTCAGGAATCCACCGAGGAGGAAATGAAAAAATTTGTGCTCGATCATATGGCTAAGCATAAGGTTCCCCGCTATGTGGATTTTGTAAAGGAATTTCCTATGAACGCGGCGGGTAAAATACTGAAATATAAAATGCGCGAAAATGCCGTTGAAAAATTAGGGCTTCAGAATGCCAAAAAGATTGTTACGGCATAAAAATATTTTGTTCTCCCTCCGTCTTACCTGTTCATAAAACATTACAAAAATGTCACTAAACGAAAATAAAATGTAACCGCTTTCAATGTAACCGACTATTTATTTTTGCTATAATATGTCTGTAATACTAATCCCTTTTTAAACTGTGGGATTAGTGTTTCGGGTGCAATCCCATTTTGAACTGTGGGTATTACGT
>CANDLP010000222.1 GCA_947385505.1 uncultured Clostridia bacterium | reverse complement strand
GGTGGGGGATCCGATCTTTTACGATGAAAACTGCGCCTCGGTAAAAGTAAAATACGACCACGTTTTATACGGCGTAAGCTCTTCCGATAACGGGGAGCTTCACTCCTTGGCGGATTATACAGTTTATTTGGTCAAGACCGCAGACGGGTGGAAGGTAACCGAGCCTGCGTTCAACTGACGCCGTATATTATTGCTTCCGCATAATAAAATACGGTTTATTTAAAATAAACGCAAAAAACGCTTATACCATAATAAAGCCTACATAAAACAGCAATATCGAAAGGAACAGTATAAAAATGACCGCTTCGGAATATGCCAAAACAATAATTGAAAATATCAAGAAAGTAATCAAGGGCAAGGACGAAGAAATTTCCATAGCTGTCTCCGCATTGACAGCGGGAGGAAACATACTTCTGGAGGATCTTCCCGGAACGGGAAAAACCGTGCTTGCAAGAGCGGTTGCTAAAAGCCTTGACTGTACTTTCAGGAGAATACAGTTTACTCCCGATCTTCTTCCCTCCGACATAACGGGAATACATTATTTTAACGTTAAAGAGCAGGAATTTCAGTTAAGAAAAGGACCTGTATTTACAAATATTTTACTGGCTGATGAAATAAACCGCGCTGCGCCGAGAACCCAGTCCGCGCTGCTTGAGTGTATGGAGGAGATGCAGGTTACCGTTGACGGAGAAGAACTGAAGCTGCCCAAGCCGTTTATCGTTATCGCAACTCAGAACCCCATAGAGATGTCGGGTACGTTTCCTTTGCCCGAAGCGCAATTGGACAGGTTTATGATAAGACTTTCCCTCGGTTATCCCGAAAAGAAACAGGAAATTGCAATCCTGAAGGAAATCGGAGCAAAACACCCCATTGACAGCATAGAAGCGGCGGTAACCGCTTCCGCGCTTCCAAAGGTGCAAACCGAAGTGTTAAACATAAATGTCAACGATTCGGTAATGGAGTATATCGCCGAGATAGGGGAAGAATCAAGAAATCATCATGATGTTATAACGGGAGTCAGTACAAGAGGACTCATTGCGCTTAAAAAAATGTCTCAGGGCATAGCGGCGGTAAGGGGCGGAAGCTTTGTAACCCCCGACGATGTTCAGAAAGCTGCAAAATATGTGCTGCCCCATCGTCTGGTATGCAGAAGAATTTCCGGAGAACAGGGCAGGGATCCGGCGGCAGCGGTAACGGAAAGCATTATCTCAAGAATAAAGACTCCTACCGAAATTACAGCGTAAATGCCGTTGAAAAACACCTCCCCCAAAGGAAAGGAACGCCTTAATAATGGAAACTCTTTTTATACTGATAATACTTGCGGCCGCCGCTGCGGCAGAGTATTTTTTATACGCAAGAAACGGAAGCAAAGGTGTTGCGTATACGGCAAAGCTTGAAAAACACGAAGTTTTTGAAGGGGAAGAGGTAATACTTACAGAAACGCTTTCCAACAGCAAGAATCTGCCGCTTCCCTATGTAAAAACCGAGATAGTGGCTCCTTCTTTTCTTGATTTCGGCGAAAACGCCAAAGAAAACAAAGAAGGGCTTTGTTGTATACCGAGCGTTTTTTCCCTTAAAAAAGCGGAAAAATGCAGGCGCGTCAGAAAAATCAAATGCACCCGCCGCGGAATGTTCGAGATAGGCGCGGCTTCCGTTTACGGAAGCGATATATTCGGTCTGAAAGAATTTACCGTTTCCACTGAAAATGTAAAGGATTTTTTAACGGTGCTCCCCGTTCCTTTGAATTCCGAGGACTTCTCAACAGAAAACGAACAGCTTTTCGGGGATATTCTGATACGCAGGTTTATATACGACGATCCTTTTTTAATCAGCGGCGCTCATGAATATTCGGGGCGGGAGCCTATGAACAGCATTTCTTGGAGCGCCAGCGCAAAAGCGGGAAAGCTTATGTCAAATATCAAGGATCACACCACCTCCTCCCGCATACTTATTCTTCTAAATTTTCAAAGAAGAGATGATTTAGTCGCGGCAGCCGAATCAAGCGTATGTGAGCTTATGATAAAAGCCGCGGCATATGTTATGGAAAAAGCGGAAAATATAAAAGCCGAATTCGCTCTTTCGATAAATGTTTCGGGGTATTCGCCGGTAATTTCGGGATCGGGAACGGAGTTCAGATATGAACAGCTCAGAAGACTTGCCGCCGTAACCCCCGAATGTTACTTAAGGACGGCTGATTTTTTACGAAATAACCGTACATACGAATTTACCGACATTGTTCTAATAACCCCCGTTCTTTCTTCCGAAACCGCAGATTATCTCATTAAGCTGAAAAATCAAGGGCTGGGGGTATATGCTTATACAATGAACAATGAAGCCGATATGGATTTCTGTTCGGTGATAACCGGAAGAAAGGCATAAAATGGATAGAAGAAAAGAATTGATTTTATCGTTTGCCGCCGCCTTGCTTATCCCTCTGACCTTAACGATGACGGCTGTGTCAAATGTTTACAATAATATTTTGTGTTTTCCTTTTTTATTTTGGGCAGCCGGCGGTTTTTTAACAGCATTTTTGGGATTTTTTGCGGGGCGCAGGATAAAACAGTCGCTTGAAAATAAGCTTCACGCTAAACGGATTATGCTTGTGGCAATCGGCGCAATTGTTTTGTCGGTAAGTATATTTGCCGTATCGATTCTGAATATGAGCAGTCTGGCGTATATGTTTATCCCTGCGGCGGAGCTGATGTGGTACCGGCTGGGCTGTAAACTCGGATTGGGCTTGGATTTGCTCAGTAATGCGGTTTTGGGAGCAATTGGCTTAGAAGCGGCGTTTCTGTTCCCCATGTGCCAATCATTTGACGAAAGCGGAACAGCCGCCAATATTTTTTTGGCTGTATTCGGTGCGGAAATCGTAATATGCGCGGTGCTTATAAATATAAGACATCTTAAAAAAATAACCTTAAGAGGTAAATCGTCAGCCGCGCTTTCAAAAAATACCGTTCGGTTTAATATGAGAATATCTCTTTTATTCGCCTTTACTGTGCTGTTTTTCTTTCTTTTTGCGCCGTTTGCGGGATATTGGCTATGGGAAGGTATAAAAGCGCTTATAAGATTTTTACTGAGCATTACGATGGAACACGAGAATATCGATAAGCAAATAGTAAACGAGCTGTTAAATTCTGAGGAAATAAAACATAATGAAGCTTCTCCCGTTTGGCTGATAATATTGCTGATAATTATTATCGTTACAATATTATTTATGATTAAGCCAATAAAGAAAGCGCTTCTGGAACTGCTTAAAAGGCTTGGTGAGCGAATTGACGGAATTAAAAGCGAAGATTCGCAGGAGCTTGCATATACGGATTTTTACGAAACCGCCGAAATAGAAAAAAAGGAAAATAACAATTTTAAACATGCGTATAAAGCCTTTTTAAAAGAAAAGGATCCGGTCAATAAATATAGACTCGGCTATAAAGCCTTTATGATAGGGCTTGATGAGGCAGGGGAAAAAGTTAGTCCGTCCGACACAACTCAAATCCATTTGGCTAAGGAGGAAAATATTCTCGGTTCGGATCTTGCCGAAAAGGTTATTGAGCAATATGAATCATTAAGGTATGATGACAGGACAATATCGGCAGGGGATTGCATTCAAATGGATATGCTGCTTAAGCAATTGAAGCAAACAAAGGCAATAAAAAATCACGCCTCCGCCGAAAAATAAAGACAGATTCTCATACTGACGACCATTTTAAAACGATGTTATTTATCCTAAAAATTTTTTAAAGCCGCTTGTCTTTTTTATCGCTAAACTATATAATTATGTTTATCATTTTAATCATAAACAATAGCAACTCCGCTTTGGAATACAGACAAAGCCTATATTTCGCAGCAAAATCAGTATTACATAAAAACATTATTCCCGCCAAAAAAATTCCACCAAACACATATCTTCTCTTTTGTAATTTATTCCAATTTCTGCAAAACGCTGTTGACAATTTGTATCTAATCTGCTATAATCAATTTAAACGGAAATCCAAATAAATATTCCGTTAAATTGCCGAAATTCACGAAAGGGGCTTGACAAAATGCTGACGCTGCGCTACAATTTAGACAGACAGACAGACAGACAGACAGACAGACAGCATAACTGCGCCCTTTTTACCGTATGCGGCAGCGGCTTTAAAGCCTTGCTGTCCTGTTTTAATATTAAAAATAAAACCGTTAAGGCGAATTTGACCTGAATTCGCTTTGGCGGTTTTTTGCGTTTTTATACGCGGCTATTCACTGCTCTGTAACGATATGTTATAAATTAAAAGTATCGCGGCAGACAGTTTTAGTAAATATTTATTTTTTTCAGGAGGAAATGAAAAATGTTAAACAAGATCAGAAAGCTCAGAGAGAAAAAGGGCTTTACTCTCGTTGAGTTGATCGTAGTTATCGCCATAATCGCGATACTGACCGCCGTTCTTGTACCTTTGATCGGCAACTGGACTCAGCAGGCGGCGTATACTACGCTTCAGGATGGAGCGCAGACTATTTCAAACAGCATTAACACAGCAATCTCTAAGGTTACTATGGGCGGAGCGCCTTCTTCGATCGTTCAAATTACAGTTACAAAAAACAATAACGCTCTTGATATAAAGATAGACGGAAGCACACCTGCTACTGATTCGACAGAGGAAGATATTGCGGAGGAGGTTTCGGCTACGCTTTCCGCTACGTTGCCCAATGGCAGTTCTTTCTTGGCTTCGATTACCGGCGGCGCAGTTGATGGTGTTATTTATAGAAACGATTCAAAT
>CANDLP010000221.1 GCA_947385505.1 uncultured Clostridia bacterium | reverse complement strand
ATGATCTGAAAATTCCCGTTACAGGGCATACTCACACGCTTGTACATGTTGACGAGGTTCCGGCTACCGAAACCGAAGAAGGCGTAAAGGCGCACTGGCATTGCGAAGGCTGTGGTAAGAATTTTGCGGATAAGAACGGCGAAACGGAATTGACCGAAAATGATCTGAAAATTCCCGTTACAGGGCATACTCACACGCTTGTACATGTTGACGAAGTACCCGCTACCGAAACCGAAGAAGGCGTTAAGGCGCATTGGCGCTGTGAAGACTGCGGCAAGACTTTCTCCGATGAAAACGGCGAAAATGAAATATCCGTCGATGATCTGAGAATAGGAAGGGTCGAAAAGGAGGTTCAGACTGGTGAAAATGCTCCGGCCGCGGATTTGGTTACCCCATATGAGGAGCTTATCGGAGCGGTTTTAACTCCCGATGATCAAGAGATCATCAACAACGGCTCTAATATTAAAATAATCCTGACCGTTGACGTTTCGGAAGACGATACCTCCGACGAGGACAAGGCGGCGGTGGAAAAAGCTGTGGATAGTCTTGACAATTACAAGGTCGGACAATATCTTAACGTTAATTTGTTAAAGGTCATAGGAGATAAACAAGAAAAATTAACCGAAACGGCTTCACCCATTAAAATCAAGTTTGAGCTACCCTCTGCTCTTCGCGGAAGCGGAAGAGTATATTCGGTAATTCGCGTTCACGGGGGCGAAACAAGTGTTCTTTCCGATTTGGACAATGACGCGGACACCGTAACGGTCGAAACTGACAGGTTCTCCACCTATGCGCTGGTATACAGCGAGAAAACCGGCGTTACACCTCCGGACGGAAACGGAACAGGCGGCGGCTTCTCCAAACCGGATGAAAATGATAATGCCGGCAATACCGATAACAACATTTCCGATGGCAGCGGCAACACCAATAACGGCGAAAATTCCGCCAGCAGCGGCAATACCGTAAATACCGGAGCCGAAGGCGGCGCAAATTCCGGAAACAATGACAATACCGGCAATATTGACAACAACGGCAATACCGATAATGGCGGCAATTTTGGCGGCAGCGGTACCGAAAACGGCGGCAGCGACGATGGCGCCGGTAATGCCAACGGCAGCGGCATCACTGACAATACCGATAATATCGGCAGTGATAACGGCGGCGACGGCAACCCTACGACGGGTATCGTATTATCGCTGGTTCCGCTTGCGGCAGCAGCGGCGGCTTTGACGTTGTCCAAACGTAAAAAGAAATAATAATTTCAGCGGCGATGACGGGATAATTTGTCCCGTCATTGTTTTTTGCCATATTTCGCAATATAAAAAACAGCGTAACAAATAATCTTGACACGCTGTTTTTTATAATATATACATTTTTATTGTAACCGAATTGTAATAAAATTGTAACCGCTTTGTAATTGTATTATATTAAAAAACAAGTATAATAAAAGCATAACACTATTCAATCCTATAATAAAAGAGATGATACAATGAAAAGAAAGCTTTTCTGCCAGATTTCACCGCTGACCTACAAAATATCGGTGGAAAAAAACATAGCTCTCCGCAAGCTGACGGATATCCTGAAAAAGGAAAACTTTGCCTCTGAAAAGTCCGACGAAGCTCTTCCGCTGGAAATCTGCTCCTACCGCTCTCTTATTCGCCGCCGTCTGGGACAGGTGGATATGCGCCTTCAAAACAATAAAGCTGTAAATCTTTCCATCGCCGCGCCAAAGGTAGACGGAATCCTTATAAAACCGGGGGAAACTTTTTCATTCTGGCACTTGGTGGGAAGAGACAGCAAACGAAACGGCTATCTTGAGGGGTTAACCATAACAGACGGAAAAGTTTCCTCAGGAACGGGCGGAGGAATGTGCCAGTTCACCAACTTGATTCACTGGCTGGTGCTTCATTCGGAGCTTACGATTACGGAACACCACCATCATGACGGTTTCGACCTTTTTCCGGATTCCGGACGGCAAATCCCCTTTGGGACGGGAACCTCGATAATGTACAACTACTTGGACTACCGCGTTCACAATTATACCGACAGGACTTACCAGCTGACGGTAAAAAGCGACGGCGAGTATCTTATCGGCGAGCTTCTTGCGGATAAGCCCCAGCCGCTTAAATACCATATAAAAGCCGAAAACGAGCGCTTTGTATGCGAAAACGGAACCGTATACCGCTGCGGAAAGGTGACCCGAAGCGGGGCGGACAAAATGACCGGTGAGGTGGTTTTTCTGGAAACCCTGCGGGAAAATCACGCAAGGGTAATGTATGATACCGCCGACATACCCGATGTAGAAATATTATCTTAGCTTAAGCAAAAGCAAATCAAATTTGCATATTTCTCCGAACTGCACTTCGCTGCAATTTTCAAGAAAATTAACAAAGCCAAGCCGTTCGTAAAGCCGCCGCGCCCCTTGATTTTTGCTCTCTACGCCTATGGTGAACTCAAAGACGCCCCTTTGCGCGCAAAATGACACGGCGCAGCGCATAAGCGCCGTGCCTATTCCCTGTCTCTGACAGGCGGGGAGTACGCGGAGACCGAACATATAAACACGCTTGCCGGGAATGACCGCCGCGGGTATATTTGCGTTTTCGGTCATAATACTAAGCTCGCCCACAAATTTTCCCTCTTCCTCCGCTACCATACATATCTCCTTACAGCTTTCCAGATTGCGTTTGCGCGTTTCCTGAAAGTTTTCGTAGCGGCGCATATCGTAAATTTCGTTAAGCTCGTCCAGTCTTTCCACAGGTAAAAGCTTTATTTCCATTATATTATGCCTTATATATCCTTTTGATAACAACGGGCTTAAGCGGCTTGTCGTTAAAATCGGTCTCGGATTCCGCGATTTCGTCCACTGCCTCTATTCCTTCAATGACCTTTCCAAAGGCGGCGTACTGGCCGTCAAGATGAGGGGCGTCCTTGTGCATTATAAAAAACTGGCTGCCCGCCGAGTTGGGATCCATTGCTCTTGCCATGGAGAGAACGCCCCTGGTGTGTTTTAAGTCGTTGGGCACTCCGTTAGCGGAAAATTCCCCCTTTATCCTCTTATCGGGACCGCCTGTACCGTCGCCTTTGGGACATCCGCCCTGAATCATAAATCCGCTTATTACTCGGTGAAAAGTTAGTCCGTCGTAAAATTTTTCCCCAACAAGGTTTTCAAAATTTTCTACGGTAATAGGGGCTTTTTCGGGGTAAAGCTCCAATTTAATCTCCTTGCCGTTTTCCATTTCAATAATGTACATTTTTTGTTTTCCTTTCTTTATTTTTTCTTTTTATTAACGGCTAAAATGATCCCCGCTCCTATTACCATAACGCCGGTGAGTCCGATTATGATGTAGGGCGTCGGATCTGAGCCGTTTTTTTCTTCTTTTTTTTCTTGCGCACTTTCGGCGGGACGGGATTCGGAGGTTTCTTCGCTTATCGCAGCTTGTCCGCTTTCCGATGTATTATTTTCGGATTCGGACGTATCCTCTCTTTCGGTGACGGTTTCGGCAATCTCACCGTCTAACGCCGCAAGCGCCTGAGTGTAGAAGCGTTCCTCTGCCTTATCTATTCTGTGGTTAAGAGCAAAGGCCTCTCCGGTAACGTCAAAGTGTCTTGTTTTTCCGGATATCTCCTGTTTGTACTCGCCGTTTCTGTAAGAGCTGTTGCTTGTCCAGCAAGGGTCGCAGTAGACCCACCTTTTTTCGGCTTCATACCAGAAGGCGCTGAACTCGTGGTTCTCTTTTCCCGTGGTAAGCGTTTCATAGGTTACTTCACCTGCCACAGCGGCTCCCTTCAGATTTACCGAACGGATACCTGCCGTTTCAAGAAGGGCGGAAAACGTGTTGGCAAATCCGGCGCAGGTAGTGCGGCGGCGTTCGAGAACGTTATGTATAGCTACGGTGTCCATTGTGACAGAGCTTTCCGCCGCGTCGTGATCGTAAAATATATTTTCGCCTATCCAGTCTATAAGCAGCATAGCCTTGACATAATCGTCCGTCTCATCGCCGCAGACTTCGTCAACTATCGTCTTAAGCTCCGACAAGGTTTCCTCCGCTTCGTCCCTGTCTCCGTCGGCGCTTAAATAATACGCGGCGGCAATGGGCGGTGCGGAAACGATATTCTGAAACTTTTTCTTGTTGGCGTCGGCTATACCGTTGTCCGGAATGCTCCAGCCGTTATTGTATTTTAAAACATATGTGTAGATAAGCCGCGAATTAAATGTAATTTTCAGGTTGTAATAGGAATTCACAAGCGGAACGCAGACTATTTCGCCCGAAAATGTACCGTCGCCTTCCGTGCGGAGATGTTCTTTTTCGGCGTCCGCTCCCATAACGGTTATGCTTTTGGGGTAATCGTTTTTAAAAACGCCGCTTATAATAATGCGGTCTCCCGCCGTATCAACGGTCATAAAACCGTCTTTATAATTTGATGTGACCAATTGATACCAATCGCCTGTTTCGTCAAGGCTTAAAGCAAAACAGGGTGAAGCTGTCAGTACGATTACAGATATAATCGCTGACAGCAGATAAACAGTTTTTTTATATGTTTTTTTCATTGATATTATTTTAACATTCCTTTGCATTGCAGTGTATTTATTTTAAAAGTACTGAATCCGGCTTGCTCCCGTGAAACGCGTATCGGCGTTTTGGACTTTAAAAACCGTTGGGGGCAAGCTAATAATATGGATATTATACACCATTTCCGTAAATTTTGCAATAACTTTTTATCATTTATAATAGCATCTATTTTCATTATTTTTTGTGT
>CANDLP010000220.1 GCA_947385505.1 uncultured Clostridia bacterium | reverse complement strand
TATATTATACTCTGCTTGTCAAGTGATGTTTTATTTTTGTGGATTGCTATAATAAAACGCTACTTGATATTATATTATAAATAAAAGCACTTCTAAACAGCTAAAGCATAAGCTGCATAGGAGTGCTTTGTTTTCATAGGATAAATTTATCTGCAAATACACAGCATTATTTTAAAAAAAACAAGGCTAATTTTCACAAAACACGGCTAATTTTCACAAAAGTATTGACAAATTTTTCTTTTTAAAGTATTTTGTAAAAATGGAGGTGAATTATGATACATTTAATCTCTGATAGCCTTACAAGATTTATGTGTAAAATAATGAAAATTGAAGATGACATGAAAGATGTTCACAGGTATGGAATTGAAATTACAATATCATCATTGCTTAATATTGTTTTAATAATTTTAGCAAGTTTTATTTTATCTGATATAATATTAGGAATAATTTTTTTGATGGTTTTCATCTCTTTGCGTTCATTTAGCGGAGGCTATCATGCAAATACATATTTTCTTTGCAACTTAACGTTTACACTGACTTTTCTTTCGTCATATGCCGCAAATAGAGCAATTACCGATTGCATAAAGCCCGATGTTATTGTTTTTCTACTTGCAGTTATTGATCTATTAAGTTTCATAATAGTAGCTGTTTTTTCACCTGTAAAAAATAAGCATAATTCTATCAGTGAAACACACGCAAAAAGATGCCGTATAAAAGCAATAGTTGTATATTTGTTAATTTCAATTATTTCATTTACTGTATATGAAAATAATGTAAAATACGGATCATTTATGATCATAACACTTGCTGCAGTAGCTGTTATGATTTTAATTGAAATATTCAAAAGGAGGATTTGTCATGAAGGTTAAAAAAACTTTGGCAAAAATTATCGCGGCTGTGTCATTAAAAATGGCAATAGCATCTTGCGGTGCCGCTTCAAAGTTTGGTTCATATGAACCTAAAGAACCTGAGGTGTTAAAGAAATTTAAGCGGTAAACAACTTTAAAGCAAAATCATTCAAATTCAAAAAAGAGGAGAAAATTTAAATGAAGTTTTAAGAAAAACCATATCCGCAATGCTTGCTATTACGATGGCGTTTTGTTCAAATATCATATGCATAGCAGATGATAATGTAACAGAAACTGAGGAATTTCCTCTTAAGGACGCAATCGAAATAACTGAAGAGTTCAATGAAACTGATGAGACTTACACCTATATTCCCAAAACACGTGCCACAAGCAGCGTGAGTGCAGTATTTGATAAGATTGATGCTTTATCATCCGATGATGCCATTGATTTCTATACTTTTTCGGTATCAAGTTCAAGATCTGTAGTTTTCCGCTTTCTTTCTGGTAATTCTAACTATACAGCCAATTTGGCGTCACATGATCCAAGCACAGGAAATGTAACCTTGTCAAATTTATGGCTTTCTCCTAATGATGTAAAATGGACATCAGAACTTCCGAAGGGAAATTATTGTTGGGTTATATTAAGCAGTACCAACACATATACTACCGACAAATATAGAATTTCCATGAACGCACTCAACAAAAGCGGAGCAACTCAACATATAGTTTCATCTGCTTCCCTTGCCTATTCTACATTTGCATATGATGATGTATTTTTGATGAATGGCATAGATGTTGAAAATGCTGCTATAAACGCTGCAAATGCAATTTCTAAGTTTGAGGATCGCTATGAGGGTCCAAGCCCTACTAATACTGTTGCAACAGTTACCGTATATACAGATCCAAAGTATATTTCCGGTCCGCTTTACTATGGTTCTTATGAGTCGAACAATCCCAATCTAAACCTTAAAACCGGAATGGGTCACAGTACGGCTAATGCAATTTTTATTCCTATCGAAGGTAATATAATGGGATGTACATATGCCACCAAGTATGTACCAACTCAAGCCCTTCAGGAAACAGCTGTTGGACTTTTAGTTTACGATCTTGAGTCCGGTAAAATAATTGATTTTATGAGTCCGATAAATATTTTCTATGCAAACACTTATTTTAATTATACATATGACTATACCGCTTATAAAGAAATAGCATATTAAAATTTTATGTTGATTTGTATTTAAAAATCTTTTACTGTTGATGACCACTTGTATAAAACCCTGCACAATAAGTTTGCAATAAAACGAGACGCAGAATACAGCTTTGCAGTCGCAAGTCAAAATGACAACATGATCATGTTCGATTTACATTGCTTAATTATTGCACAGGGTTTTATCAAATTATTATGATTGTAAAATTATGAAAAAACTGCATAAAACACATAAAGGAGAAAGGTGGAAAAATGATAATTGACGGCAGAAATTTTTCTAATATGTTTTCTTTCAATCGGTATAACCAAAATAATACGGTATACCGAGCAAGAAGTCAAGAGGAATACGACGAATTGGTAAAGAATCTTGGAAAAAGCGACAGCAAAACAATCAAGATTATACAAGATTACGACACATCGCGTTCCGATGTAAAGTTCGACGGTTTTCAAAGCGATTTCGGTACTGCGAATAATCCTAAAGGCATTGTGGGCAATATACAAGAGGTGGTATTTAATCTTCCGTTTCAGCAGGATTATACCGCCGAGGACGCTTTATACAACAGCTATACTTCTTCCGTCTATGGCGGGCTTGGAGTCAATGCGGCAGTTAAAAACAGTGCGGTTAAGGGGATGAATGAGGAAGAATTTCTGGGCTATATCCGCGAAAACGGACTTGACAAGGAAATAGACTGGAACAGTGTGTCTCTCAATTTCCGAGGCGCTTACGGTTTTAATAAAATTTCCGACTGCACTGAATACGCAGCCGCACTTTATGTAAGCCTTGAGGACAGAATAAACAAGGATTTTTTTGGCGATGAACGCGCCGAACAGCTTAATATGCTAAACCGCCAATTTGAAAGCGCCCTTTGTAACGCAGGAGATTTTTATGTGGGGGAATTGGAAGAAACTTTTGATCGAATGGGAATTGATATAGATAAGGATGCTTTGAAGCAAAGTGTTCAGGATATAATGAATCAAAAGGTGGACGCTTACAGAGCGTACATAAAAAACAATTCCGATTATGCGGGACTCAAACACAGCGAGGACAAGTGGCTGGAGAGAGATGCAGGGTATATGGCAAACGCCTTAAGGAAAAGTTTTAGTCCCTCGGCTGAAATTAAAGGAACGGAATACACCGAAAACGATCTTCTCACCATAGGATTTATTGGAAATATGTTCTCATCTCACGCAATGGGGAATACTACTCTGACATATGCCGATGAGGAAAGTATGGGACTTGCTTTTTCAATGAATTACCTCATGCTGAGTAAAGCCGTTGAAGAATTCGGAGCAGGAGATAAAGTCAAGGCGCTTGCCGAACAGACCTTTGAAAAATACACCTCTGATACTATAAAAAAGGCAAATGATACTCTAAAGCTGATAAGAAGTAACCCTTATCAAGATACTCCGGAGTATTTTGCCGACCTTGACACCGAAGCAGTTAATCGTGTTCTTAACCATATGAAAACATATTACAGCGAGTCTAAGGATGCGGATAAGTCCATTAATTCTACTGTCCGCTTTGCCTTTGAACAATTTAAGACCAAGGAAAAAAGCACTAACCTCTGGCGCTACGGCGGTACAGGTCATTTCGGGGGGGGAGGAAATTTCTGGAATACGCTTTATGATGACGGAAAAGGCGCTTCAAATATGAAAAAAATATTGGATAAATGGAGTATAGTTTCAGGCGCAATAGGCTCGAAAGATTTGTCCGTTCTTTCATTAAGGGCAAACACAAGACTTTTCCACTCTTATGCCACTATTAAAACAGTAAATATTTCAGGTGGATATTCTGCCGAAACGGGTTGGTGGGGCACTAATCTAATAGACTATGTGCATTCAAAGTAAATAAATTTGTGTATAATCTTAGAACTGGTCCTCATAGGAAAATGTGATATAATAAAGTCATGAAAGCAGAATATAAAAAGACTAATTACCCAAGCGATCACATTTTTCCTATGAGAACAAGTTCTTAAATACGCGGTGCTCAACTATCAAAAATTTAAAAATTGGGAGGAACACTAAAATGAAACGTTTAAAGAAGTTTACTTCCGCGGCACTTGCTATCACAATGGCACTAATCTCCACAAATGTCTACGCTGTTGAAACAGAAAAAACAGACGATGCTTCAAATCTTTTACTGTCAGACAGCCTTAATGCAAATGCGCAGTTATCGCTTGACGGCTGCGAAACGACATTTAACTTGGATTCATTTGATCTGACTGATTCGATTATTGATAATTCTGCTAATGGCGAAGAAGGTTTGAATGCACTCAGTGATACAGGAAATACTAAACCTGTTGCGGGTCTGTCCTATATGGTTGCAAACCCCGATACTCTGCTTAACGGCAGCTTTACAACGGATACAATTATATACTGGTTGTAGCGTAACGGAACAACGGATTATACATATGATCCGGACGGAGATGAAATTACGGGACGTTACTTATCAGGCATAAATGATTACGTGATCGGAAGCGTTACTGCCGGCAATGATGTTGTAGGTTTTGCAACTCAGTTTACAGTTGCAGCACAATATCAATTAAAGTATTATGTTGTTGATGAGCATGGTGCAGCTTCTGATGATTTACTGTACAACTTTGTTGTTGAAGCAGCAGATGGCAACAAACGTCCTATTTGCAAAGTAACCGTTAATACTTTGACCACTACCCCCGGGCAAAGCATTACATTCAACTGGTCCGAATCATATGATC
>CANDLP010000219.1 GCA_947385505.1 uncultured Clostridia bacterium | reverse complement strand
TTCCGCTGTCCAGTGTCCAGTCGGTAATCTGCTTTACCCTCGCCATATAGTCGGGGTGAATTGTGTAGTCCTCCGACATAAGGTTAGACCAAGCAACGGGTATTCTGAGTACGCCGAAGCCGCACTCCGCATAGCCCTTTATCATTTCCTCGGTAATTATGGGGCTGCCCCAGGCGGTTTCATAGCCGGATACGCCGTTAGTCTTGCTTATCCAGCTTCCGCAGGATTCAAGGGTATTTCCAAGATTTATGCCGATTCCCATATCTTTAACCAGCTCCATGGTGGTTATCTCCCTCATCGGCTCTTCTTTTGAACAGGAAGTTGAGGTAAAGAGCATTACGGGAATCATAAGAACCGAAATCAGCTTTCTAACTTTCATTTTTCACTTTTCCTTTCACAGTATATTTAGCGCCGTATAAAAGCTCTGTAAAATCACTTTTTAAATACAATGGAGATCAAATCAAAAAGATTTCTGTCGTCAAAAACATGAGAAAACCACTCTTTATAGGGGTGATTAACCTTTAAAAACACGCTGTGACGTCCGCAGACATTTTCCACTACAGCTTTATACTCACCGTCGCGGGTGCCTATTTCACAGACGCCTATTTCCCTTCCGTTTTCACCGTCGCCGTCTATCATGACGTGAATTTCGGCAGGACAGCCCAGTCCCGTTACCAAAACGGAAAATTCCATGGTTTTGCTTGAATAGTCCTCTCCGAAGTCAAAGTACTTGAATCCGATAACGCTTCCCGTTTTGATATTTGTTACAACACGGGTAAAGCTGTCCTTCTCGGTTACAAGGCATTTGCCTTTAAGCACGCAGGCAATTTCGGCGGGGGTTATTTTATAGGGGTTCAGGGACTCCTCAAAGCCCAGCGAGGTCATTTCCACCTGTGGGATAGTTCCGTCGGGAAGTATTTCTATTTTTTCCACACAGGCGCGGCGGGACATTATGCTTCCGTTGGTCATTCTGTGGTAAAAAACATACCACTGACCGTTTATCTGACATACGGAGCCGTGGTCGTTGCCGGCTGGGTAATCGATACCGTTGTCGATAATCGTGCCCATATGCTTAAAGGGTCCTCTGGGACTGTCGGATATTGCATATTCCAGACGGCTTCCCGCTCTCGGAGAGTATATAAGGTAATATTTTCCGTTTATTTTTCTCGGCGAGCTTGCCTCAAAGAAACATTCGGGATCGGTGCCTTTCGGGATCAGATCCTCTATATACGAGCCTTTTATTATTTCGCACATATTTTCGGGATTTATCTCGTTGAAGTGGGACTTTTCAAAGCCGTAATATATGTATACTCTTCCGTCGTCGTCCACTAAAACGCCCGCGTCGTTAAAAATGCCTTCGTCGCCGGCGTCCGCTTCGTCATAGCGGTATTTGTCAAGAAGCTTAAAAGGACCTTCGGGCTTGTCGCTGACGCCGACGCAGCCCTTTGAGTTTACTATGTAGGCGTAAAGATAGTATTTGCCCTTATTGCACACAACGTCGGGCGCGAAAAGCTCACGGTCCGTCCAAGGGGTATCGGAGGGGTGATCCCTGTCGGGACGGGTATGGAAGCTGTCGCCGTGACACTGCCAATTATTCAGATCGTTTATCGGCGCCGACCAGACCTTAAGCTTGAAATCGCAGAAGCTTTCGCAGCTTACGCGGTCATGAGAGCCGTAAATGTATACGCGGTCGCCGAATACGCGGGGTTCACCGTCGGGAATGTATTCCCAAAGCGGAAGAATAGGGTTAGGCATATCGTTCTCCTTTCCATTTTAACAATTTTTATAAACAAGTTTATGAAAATATTTTATCATATTTTGTTTTTTATGGCAACTGCTTTTTTGACATATGCGAAATTTTTTATTGACAAAAAATTGGCTTTATTATCTTTTATAAATTTTGATTTGCCACACATATTATTTTATTCAAAGAAAAAAATCCCGTCATAAACATAAATTGTTTTTGACGGGAGCATAAATGGATATTTACATTTAAGAAAATCCTCTTTAAGAAATATAAAATCGGAATTACAGCATATAAAAAATGAATGTTAATTTTTCTGCTCAGAAAATATTTTTTTTGTGCAAAATTACCATTGCTTTTAAAAATATTTTGATTTAATTTGTTTTATTTTCAAGCCCAATTCAAATGCCAGAAGCGCTATTTTGCTTTTATCGTCAAGACGGGCTGCTCCCGATATGCTTCTGGGCTGCCACTCGGAATGGTCAAGATTATCGCCTGCGTAAAAGAACTGAAAAAAATCCGTTTCACGGAAATCACAAAGAGCCTGCATACCCGCGCACTCCATTTCCACACAAACCGCGCCCTGCTCCCTGCGTCTTTTTACCTTATCCCGTGTTTCTCTGTAACAGGCGTCATTAGTCCATGTGACTCCCTCAACATAAGGATAGTTAAATTCCTTTAAAACCTCTTTAAAAAGCCCGCGGTATTTTGTGTTTACCTGTATCATATCGGACGGCGGCGCGTAGTGATAGCTGAGTCCTTCATCTCTTATTGCTTTAGTGGGAATTATAATGCCGCAGTCCTCTATGCTTTTGTCCAGTACGCCGCAGTTGCCGAGAAGTATAAGGCATTTGCTGCCCATGGCGACAATGTCTTCATACAGCGCCGCGCAGGCAGGCTCTCCCACAAAGGACTGATACATCGCAAAGATTTCGTTTTTATATGTAACCTTATATATCGGCACTACTCCCGTGGCGCTGTGGGATTCGCCAATTTGTTCAGGTTCAAAAAATTCGAGCAGCTTTTTAAAGAGATGATGTGAAAAACATGAAACGGTTATTTCGGGGAAGTCTTTTATTTTTTCGACTATCATGTCGGGGTTGATTACGGATGATTTCGAGGGGTCAAATTCTTCGAGTATCATAAATTACGCGCTCCTTTTTTCTGATAATTGTTACTGCGTTGATTTTTAAGTCATTTTCCATATTCTTATTATAGCATATTCTTTCGATAAATCCAAGAGTATCAATATATTGTTCCTTATTACATTTTGGGAGTAGAACCTTTTTTAAAAAAGGCTCAGTCTGTCGAAAAAGTCCAGCGTTCGTTGGACTTTTTCGACAGACTGGCATACCTCATGCAAAATTTCAATAGATACGTTATAATGATATACAGTTTCCCTACTTTTTCACTTGCATTATCTGTTTTTAAATTTTTTGAGATCAAGATGTGTTTTGAAAATTCGGAACAGGAGGTTTTCGGATAA
The DNA here is from genome assembly GCA_947385505.1 of uncultured Clostridia bacterium. Classification (GTDB taxonomy): domain Bacteria; phylum Bacillota; class Clostridia; order Oscillospirales; family Ruminococcaceae; genus Ruminiclostridium_E. Next base: position 1,563 of record CANDLP010000219.1, on the reverse strand, counting down.
AACTCTGCATAAATAACCAACTTATGTAAAGAAATATTGTTCGGGATATGTTATACTTATTTTGGAAGGGAGAGATGACGCTTATGTATGAATGGATCTTTGCAGCACAAAAGCTTATTGACTGGATCGATGAGCACGTGCTTGAAGCACCGTCATTATCCGAGATATCGGCTCAAGTCGGGTATTCGCCATGGTACTGTTCCGAACAGTTTCACCGCATTACGGGAATGACCATAAAAGAATACATGGCAAAAAGACGCTTGTGTTTAGCGGCTTTAGCGCTGCGGGATACGGACATACCGATAATAGACATTGCGTTTGAATACGGATTTTCCTCACAGCAGGCTCTGACGAGGGCATTTACAAATGCATACGGATGCGCACCGTCTGCATACAGAAGAAATCCCGTTCCGATATCGATGACTATGAAAAAGATTGTTATCACACCTTCACATTTTACCAAACAAGGAGATTTTACAATGAGTAATTTAGCAGTACCGAATTATCGTATCGAGTATATTCCCGCCCACAGGTATCTCGGCGTCTATGAACGCTCGGAAACCTCTAACGGACCTATCTGGCCCGGGCATGACTGCGACCTGCTTTGCGGGATAGTAGAAAGCATTACCGACAGCCACCCCGTTGTCACCAACCATACGGCGGGCTGGAAATGGGTAAACGGCGAAAGAAAATATTTCTACGGAACAGGAGTTAACGTCGATTATAACGGGCCAGTTCCCGATGGCTTCACCCTCACGGACATAATACCGGACAGTTACTATATCGTGTTTAATCACCCGCCCTTTGAATATCTTTCCGACAATGCCGAGGTCATGAAAAGAGTGGAAGAACTGGCGTGGAGCTTTGATCCCGCCGATTTGGGCTATGATTGGAACGAAATCGACTGTCAGGATTATCAAAGACATTACCCCGAGGTGATAGGCTATCAGGTTCTCCGCCCCGTTAAAAGAATTGAAATTGCCGATATTACTTGACACATTCTTTCAAAAAATTTAAAAATAATTCAGCAATCACCTTCCAATACAAAAACCGCGCTTGCCTAAAGAGCAAACGCGGTTTTTCTTAAAGCTTTAAGTTAAATTTTCAAAAATACCGATTATTCAGCGGGCTTGTAATAATCAACAAGACCTACCAAATCGTCATAACGCTTCTTGGAGTTCTCAACAGCCTTGTTAAAGAGCACCTCAGCCTTAGCGGGATTCTGACGAGCCAGAGAATTATAACGAACCTCTCTCATCATGAACGCCTTATAATCGCCTGTGGGAGCCTTGCAATCCAGGCTGAACGGATTCTTGCCTTCAGCGGCGAGAGCGGGGTTAAATCTGAAGATATTCCAGTAACCCGCCTCAACGGCTTCCTTCTCAACCTGCTGAGCGATTGCCAGACCGCCCTTGATACCGTGGTTGATACAAGGAGCGTAGCAGATGATAAGGGAAGGACCGTCGTAAGCTTCCGCTTCGAGAATAGCCTTTAAGCACTGGTTCTTGTCCGCGCCCATAGAAACCTGAGCAACATATACATAGCCGTACTTCATGGCGATAC
>CANDLP010000218.1 GCA_947385505.1 uncultured Clostridia bacterium | reverse complement strand
AGCCCTTGATGATATGAAGGTAAAGTATATTGTAAATCCCCGTATTGTAAGAGGGTTAGATTATTACACCAACACCGTTTTTGAATTTATAAGCGACAACTGCGGCGCTCAGGGCACTATCTGCGCCGGCGGAAGATATAACGGACTTGTAGAGGAAATAGGCGGGAAATCCGTTCCGGGGCTCGGCTTCGCAATGGGCCTTGAACGGGTTATTATGGTAATGGACGCGCAAAATGCGGAATACGAGCCGGCAAAAAATTGCGATTTGTTTATTGCGGGCACCGATAAGGCTTCTTCATTATATGCCATGGGGCTTGTAAGACAGCTCAGGGATTACGGTTTTTGGGCGGAATGCGACATAGTTGGCAGAAGCTTAAAGGCGCAGATGAAATATGCCGATAAATTGGGAGCAAATTTCAGTATGGTAATAGGCGAAAACGAGATTCAGTCGGGAAAAGCGGAGCTTAAAAATATGAAAAACGGCGAAAAATGCCTTGTAAATATCGGAGATAATTTTGCCGAAGACGTAAAATCAATTTTAATGGATATTAAATTCGATTTTTTCGGATAAAAAACATATGACAACAACGCATAAAGCTTGTGCGGTATTGCCTGAAACGAAAGGAAGGTTAAGCAAAATGGAGATCAGTCTTAAGGAAGTTTATAAAGATTATTTTAAAATAGGCGCGGCGATAAACACCGAAAGCGTAGATACCTGCAAGGACATTATTTTAAAGCACTTCAACAGCATTACCTGCGAAAACGCAATGAAATTTGCGGAAACCGAGCCTGAAGAGGGAAAATTTACTTTCGGGGACGCGGACAAAATATACGGTTTCGCAAAAGAGCACAATATTCCCGTAAGAGGTCACAATTTCGTATGGCACCACGCGATGCCCGACTGGATATTTAAGAATACGGACAGGGAAGGTCTTTTGAAGCGTCTTGAAAACCATATTAAAGTGATTACGGAAAGATATCCAGATCTTTACTGCTGGGATTGCATAAACGAGGGCATAGAAGACGGCGAAGGTTACTTAAGAAAGACGCCTTGGCTTGATATAATCGGCGAGGATTATTTTGAACAGGCTTTTGCCATTGCCGCCAAATATACTGATAAAGCTCTGTTTTACAACGATTACAATGAATTTGACCCCGTTAAAAGGAAAAAGATAATTCAAAAGGTTCGGGAAGTAAATGAAAAAGGAATCCGTATAGACGGCATCGGGCTTCAATGTCATCTTGGACTTAATCTTAAGTTTGATATTGACGAAATAAAGCGCGGAATAGAAGAATATGCCGTACTTGGATACAAGCTTCAGATAACCGAACATGACGTTTCCAACTATCCCTATGAGGACAGAGCGATGCACTTCGCACCCACCTTTGAGGAGTATAAAAAACAGACTAAGACATTCAAGGAATTTTTCTCGGTGCTCCGTACATATAAAAACGAGATAGAATCGGTAACATTTTGGGGCGCAGCGGACGATACTTCCTGGCTCAATTATTTCCCCGTGAAGGGCAGAAAAAACGGCGGACTGCTTTTTGATGAAAATCACGAGCCCAAAGAGGGATTTTACACTATATGTGATTTCTGATATTGCTTTGAGGTTAAATAAAACTTTTGAAAGGCAAATCGCAATATGAGCATATATGAAACAAACGTGAACGCTTTTTTAAATGATCTTGAACTTTTTTCTCCCGATCCGAAACAGCTTGTTTCCAAAAACGCGGGAGAAACCACTAAAAAGCTTTTTGAATTTCTTAAGTCAATATACGGGAACAATATACTGAGCGGACAGCAGTATTTACAGCCCGAAGAGCTTGAAGACGCGGTATATTACCGCATAACCGGCCGTCTTCCCGCTGTAAGGGGTTACGACCTGTTGGATATGTGCCAGAATAAACCCAACAGCCAGACCGATCGGGCGATATACTGGGCAAAAAACAGCGGCTGTATAATAACAATGTGCTGGCACTGGAGCGCACCTGACGATATTGAAAATCCCTCCGATTCGGTGTGGTCATTTTACTATAAAACCACCGATTATCAGAGAAAAACAAGCTTTGACATTATAAAAGCGGTCGAAGAAGGAACTTTGGAGCACAAATTTGCGTTGGAGCAGATAGATAAAGCCGCCGAAGAATTAAAAAAGCTTGAAGCGGAAGATATACCCGTACTGTGGCGCCCTTTGCATGAAGCGGACGGAAATTGGTTCTGGTGGGGCAACCGCAAAAACGACGGCGGCGAATCCATAGAAGCTTACAAAAAGCTTTGGTATACTATTTTCGACAGGCTGGAAAACTATCATAAGCTCAGCAATCTGATCTGGGTATGGAACGGCCAAAGCCGTAATATGGCTGTGCATCCCAACACCTATGATCTTTGCGGCGAGGATATTTATTCGGAAATTCCGTCGGATCATTCCTCCCAAAAAGCGCGGTATCTTGACGTTACTTCCTATACCTGCGGAAAAATGGCGGCATTGTCCGAGTGCGGCTATATACCCGATCCCGAAAATCTTAAAAGGGACGAAGTCAAATGGCTATGGTGGCTTCCATGGTGGGGCAGCTTTGTGTATAAAACGGACGAGCAGCGGCATACTGTTTTTGACGAGAAGGGTTTGCCTCTGCATAATCCCGATAAATTTTCCGAAAGTGAGCTTAAAGATTATTTTGACAACAGCTACTGTCTTACTTTGGATAAACTGCCCTGGTACAGCGAAAAAAACGCCGAATTTGTCAGGAATACCATGAAAGAGAGATTTGGACTATGAGAAAATTTGCCATTCTTTTTATGTCGATCGTCTTGGCTTTTACTATAACGGCTTGTTTCTCTGAATCAGGAAGTGTGAACAAAACCGATAAAACCGCTTCAGAGCTTTTGGATACCGTTATAAACAGCATTGAATTTCCGCCGACAATTGAAGTAACCGATGAAAGCGCCTTTGAAGAAATGGGGATCGACCTGTCCTTTACGGAGGATCACGCGGCGGTAAAACAAATGTTAAGTGTAGATGTAGTAGAAGTCATTATTTTAAAGGTAAAAGACGGAGAAGCGGAAACTGTACTGGAGCAGTTGAAAAAAAGGAAGGATTCGCTTATCAATGATTTTGCTTTTTATCCCGAACAGGTTGAATCAGCCAACGCCACAGTTGTCGGAACCGAGGGGAATGTTGCGTATTTAATTTGTCATGTTGATGCGGAAAAAGCCGAAGAAAAACTGATTGAAAAAATAAACCAATAGTATATTTTATTTTAATTTTTACATTTTGTTTCCCTTTAATTAAGAATGCTGTTTCTTAATTAAAGGGAATTTTTTATACTATTGCTCAGATTATACTGTTCGTATATTATTTTGATGATAAATTAGTAATACTATAGCAATCCAATAAAAGTTTAAACAATATAGCAAGAACTAAACCAACCATGGCAATCCGATGGCGAAATTGAAGAAAAAGCGGAGTCAATAGCATTTGATAAATTATCAAGAGTTCGTACTTTTAATTTTCTTAAAACAGATTTAATCTTAGACCACATTTTTTCGATTGGATTAAAGTCAGGACTATATGCAGGCAGGAAAATTACTTTAATTTTTAAATCTTCAAGAACTTTTTTAACCTCTTTTGAATGATGAGTACGCATATTATCCATAATGACAATATCTCCATTACGAAGTATAGGAGAAAGTATATCTTTTAAGTAATCAATAAATTTATCTTTTGTTGTTCCGCCTTGATATGTTGTATACGCAGTCTGACCGTCAAGTCTTATTGAAGATAAAATTGTTGTGTTCTGCGGTGTATTTATGGGAGCACTATCCACACATCTTTTTCCGTCAATTGCTCTTCCGTATATTCGTGTTAAATCTGTATTTACACCGCTTTCGTCAAGAAACACAAGATGATTTTTATCAAAAGATTTCAGATTATTCACCCATTCTTCTCTTTTCTCTACTACATCGGGGACGTTCACGCTCAGAGGCGTGTAAAGACTTTTTCTTATATACGTATCCCATTTTTATTGTTTCCTTGCGTACTGTTTCATTGCTTACCTTTAAATCTAATTTTTCTATTATTTCATTTATTGTTATATCCGGTTGTGAATCAATAAGCTGCGAAATATTTTTCAAATCTGCTTCTGTTAATATTGACTTCCTTCCGCAGTTATATGTTTTGTTTTCACATGAACCCGTTGTTTTTTCTTGTCTGATTATTCTATTTACACTGTTGGTGCTTATTTTAAATATTTCTGCTAAATCCTTGCTTGCATAACCCTTTTTATGTGCTTCCACTAACTTTTTTCTTTCTTCATTACTTAACATTTTCTTCCCCTCCTACTTTTATTATACCACCTTTGTCAAGTGGTTATACTTTTGTTGGATTGCTATAATTCCATTTCTTTTTCCGTTAAAATCTTTTTGCTTGTTTTCATGTCAATACTTCCTTTCTTTTGGATATTATTGACATTTACACGGTTCGTTATTCAGACTCGGTCGGTTTCGTCGTTTTTCAACATAAATATCTAAAATTTTTGTTGCTTTGATATGCCGGTAAATGAATTGACAAATGAAAAATAAATGATTACGCAGCTGCCCGTGTAATAAAGAGGGTTTTATCGAAACTCATTCCAATCACGTTTTGAACGGCGGGTATTACGTCACTTCAAAACGTGACCGGTATTACGCAGAGTGAGATAATCCGGAAGATGACGCTTATACTAATCAAAACCACCACTTCAGTGGTGGTTTTCATACGCCCTAGAAGGGCATATTACAGGCTCAACCCCTAAAGGGGTATTTAAAGGCTTGACATAGCATTACTATCACGG
>CANDLP010000217.1 GCA_947385505.1 uncultured Clostridia bacterium | reverse complement strand
TCAGGATCCCTTTGTGTTAAGTACAGAGCCTTAAGCAACAGCGAAATTATGAAAGGGATGATAAAAAACGAGCAGTTTTATTAAAAAACGCGATATTAACTCGATACTGATTACAGAACTTAATTACTTTTATTGGGGATATTATTATGAGTAAAAAAATAATTACTTTTGAACATATTAGATTACTTAAAGAATATATTAAGCAAAAAATAAACAAAAAAGCGGATAATGTTGTTGTGTTTGAAGAAGATACATCGAACACTGAAATGTCAAGCGGGGATAATTTGCCTGTTTTAATGGGTAAGATAAAGCGTGATATAAAGGATCTTAAGCAAAGCGGAGGTGAGGTTGATAAATCGGATACGTTGCCAATGATAACGCTTCGCAGCCTTGTATCAAATATAGGCGCTAACTATATACCTGAATGGAATTATACAAATTATAATCAATATGGCAACAAGTATGTAAACAGTATCGGCCCATGGACTTACTCTTATGGATATGGACGATTCCAAACAAACGATAAATTAAATTATCTAATATTACAATCCGGTGGGACACAGGACTACAACAACGCATCGCCAAAGCCGCCTTTCGACAAGATAGACAATCTAACAGACGACCTTCATATACATAAAAGCAGCATTTCTTTCAATTCTATTCAAATAACAGCGCCTATAACCATTACGTTATTATTAGACAGCAATTTCGACTATACATATTATACGCTTAAGTTAAACGATAGTGATACGTATTCATTATCAGTTGTTGGCACACAGTCAGATCCATGTTTAGTATTTAACTTTACTGAAGTACCTGATAGTATTTATAGTATAGGAGTAATTTGTCAAAGGTTTGGAAAATTTCAGCCAGGAACATGGTCATCCTTTAATTTACGTGCGATTAAACTTGAAAGCGGCACACAGCAAACGTTAGCTACGCGTATCGGCAATGAAAACGGAGTTTATTCCTATGCTATAAACGATCCGCAGGTCGGCAATGATTTGAATACTTTTTATACATACCCCGAAGGCGTAGCTCTTTATTCACTAAAAGAGGAAGGCTACATTCCGTTTGTTAACTCTCCTAAGGATGAATATTCGGATTTGACCACTACAAACGGTACCTTGATCAGTACGGGCTATTCTGATAAGTATAAGCAAGTTTTCATTTCACCTGATTCAGGACGAACCTTTACGCGCCATTTTGATCAGACATGGTCTCCTTGGGTTGAAAAATAATGACAGAAACAGGAAAGGCAGTTAAAAAGAAATGTATAGTATTATAATTATTGCTGTTATTTCAGGTTTGTTTACCCTTGTGGGGACATTTGGCGGAATTCTGGTCTTAAGCAGATTTACCGTTTACCACATAAAACAGCTTGAACAGAAGGTGGACAAGCATAATCAGGTGATAGACAAGATCTATCGGCTGGAACAGATTGACGCATCTTTTGACGAGGAGATTAAGGCTGCCAACCACAGGATAAATGATTTGGAGGGGTTTCATAGTGATTTTTTGAAAAGAAAATAGGCAGCTATTATTGGAGAATTTTTTATGAATGAAAAAATTATTACTTTTAAACATTTTAAAAGTTTGGTGGAATATTTTAAAGGAAAACTAAGCGGGAAAGCAAACAATAATCATACTCACGACGATCGATATTATACCGAAGCGGAAATGAACGCAAAGCTTGCGGGTAAATCCGACAGCGGACATAGTCATTCCGCAGCTTCACAGTCGGCGGCAGGGCTGATGTCGGCGGCTGATAAAGCCAAGCTGGACGGCATAACGACAGGAGCAAACAAATATACTCACCCTGCTACATCAGGTAACAAACACATTCCTTCCGGAGGGGCAAGCGGACAAATTTTAAGATGGGGTTCCGACGGAACGGCTGTTTGGGGGGCAGACAATAACACGACTTATTCCAATATGGGCGCCGCTACCGCTTCGGCAGCGGGAAAAACGGGACTTGTACCCGCACCCGCCGCAGGCGCTCAGGGCAAGTATTTAAGAGGAGACGGCACATGGCAGACGCCGCCCAATACCACCTATTCCGCGGCTACTCAATCGGCAAACGGTTTGATGAGCGCGGCCGATAAGAAAAAACTGGACGGCATAGCAACAGGGGCAAATAAATATACTCACCCTGCTACATCAGGTAACAAACATATTCCTTCCGGAGGGGCAAGCGGACAAATTTTAAGATGGGGTTCCGACGGAACGGCTGTTTGGGGGGCAGACAATAACACGACTTATTCCAATATGGGCGCCGCTACCGCTTCGGCAGCGGGAAAAACGGGACTTGTACCCGCACCCGCCGCAGGCGCTCAGGGCAAGTATTTAAGAGGAGACGGCACATGGCAGACGCCGCCCAATACCACCTATTCCGCGGCTACTCAATCGGCAAACGGTTTGATGAGCGCGGCCGATAAGAAAAAGCTTGACGGTTTAAAGAGCAGCGGAGACAGCTATTCTTTAGTTATTTCCGATAAATCTTCAGGAACATCACAGGTGGCTTCTTTAGGCGCATCAACCTTCTCCAACAATCCGAATACTGATTTCAATGAGATTGCACCTAATGCTGCAATTGGCGGAGGAAGTATTGCCATTAAAAAAATGTACCTAAATCTTGTAAAAAATGGTACAACAGTTGTAAGCTCTATTCCTTTGAGTGTTACAGACACGTCGGCAACAATAACTGTATCAAGCGGATCAATATTGTAAACAATATCTCATTTATCCGATACAGAAACAAATATGCACTTTTACGTTTCTTTAAACGGTATACTTCTTGCTATTACATATGATAATGCCGAAACTTTAATTCATAAGCAAGTTTTCATTTCACCAAATGCAGACAGAACTTTTACGCGCCATATTGATCAAATATGGTCTCCCTGAATTGAAAAAAATGACGGAAACGGAAAAGAAGGCGGACAAGCATAAGGTGATAGACATGGTCTATCGGTTGTAACAGGGGGACGCGGTTTTTGTTGAGGAGATTAAGGCAGTTAATCGCAGGTTGAGGAACTGGGGGCAGTTTCATAAGTGATATTTAAAATCGGAAATAGCCAGCTTATATTGGAGATTATTTTATGAATGAAAAAATTATTACTTTTAAACATTTTAAGAGTTTTGTGGAATATTTTAAAAGAAAATTAAGCGAGAAAGCGGATAAGAGCGACATTCCAACTTCCCTTCCCGCAAATGGCGGAAACGCGGATACTGTGGGCGGGAAAAGCGCGGAGGAACTGACGCAGAGTAATCCGAATTTGCTAATCAATCCTGATTTCAAAATAAACCAAAGCGGGAAAACCGAATACCTTCCTAATGCAGACGCTTACTCGGCAGATAGATGGTTCATAAGTACTAAAGCAAAGGTATCTGTTGAAGGGGACGGCGTAAAAATAACAGCCACAGCGGAAACTGATAGAGGCTGGCTTGTTATTGCACAGCGAATGGAGCCACCGCTAACCGTAGGGAAAACATACACCATATCGTTCTATGTTAACGAAATTGTAGGAACAAGCTGGTATTTTGATTATAATGAAGCAAAATATGGTATTTTAACCGGCGGACTGCATACTTTCACTTTTGTGGCAAAGGAGCACAGTAACCCCAACAACGGAGGTGCAAACGCTCCATTAATCGCTTTTGGAAAAAACCATGCAGTCGGCGATAGCATAGTTATTAAATGGATGAAACTTGAGGAAGGCTCCGTTGCTACTCCATTTATTCCTCCTAATCCAATGACAGAGATTCTCAAATGCCAGCCTATATCTCATAAGGAAGGAAAACTATTAAACGGTGCAGGTAAATGGGTTGATATTCCCTCAAACCCAAACCTTTTGGATAACCCTGATTTTAAGATAAATCAGCGCGGAAAAAGCGAATATCAAAGTCAAAATAACAACAGCGTTAGGTCTGCTGACCGATGGAGCTGTCTGCCACACTGGTTTAAAGCTGTTGTGACTGACAACGCTCTTACCGCCGTGTTGACATCTAAAATCACCACCATGAATGCGGAAACAGCACTACTTCAAAACGTTGAATACGATCCATCTTGTGGTAGACGCGAATGCGTCGCAAGTATTTTTGTGGAAGATATTTCTCCGGGGAATAATATATATGGTCTGGTATCGGGACGTTTAAATAACACCGGAAAAGTATATAGCAAAAACGTCGATTTGAATATCGGGTTAAACACAATCAATTTGAAGGGGCTAACCGATGAATGCAACAGACTTCGACTCTCTATCGTTTTTAGACCGACTTCCAACGTCGGCGATTTCATAAAAATCAAATGGGCAAAACTTGAATATGGTTCTAAAGCGACACCGTTCATTCCTCCTGATCCTGCTTTAGAATTGTTAAAATGTCAAAGGTATTGTGTGGCGTTACACGGTGATTTGGGGCGTAATTACACAGCCAACACAAACACTTTTTATTTTAATTTAGCAATTCCGGTTCCGATGCGTATTAACCCGTCATTTGAACATACCGATTTAAAAATAAAAGTATACGGCACCGGCGATACCCGTAACGATTTCACGTATACGTGTTTCACAAAAGGCTCCCCTCCTAACCTTCATATACAAGCCACCAAGCAAAGTCATGGCATACCGGTTAATCCGGGAGCTGTTTTAATGAGTGGAACAACCGATACAATTTTATCCGCTGATTTATAAAGGAGGAAACTATAGAAGACAGGTTCTTACATCAAGCTCGATTCTAAAAACAGAATTATCAACGTAAACTCATCGGCTTTTCTGACCAACACAGAAGGTTGGATAGAAATCGGCAGCGGAAGCGGCGACAAATACCACCACGCTCAAAACAACTATTTGCCCGATCCGCTTGTCG
>CANDLP010000216.1 GCA_947385505.1 uncultured Clostridia bacterium | reverse complement strand
AAACAGACCTTCCTTTCCATCTGCATATGCAGAATTATTGTATATTGATTTTCGCCAACCGTTCTCTTTCCGCTTGGGGGAGTCTTAAATATACCGGCAAAAGTTCTCTTGAAGAAGTTTGCCGGTACTCGGATGCCGCTAAACAAACGCTTGACGCTCTTTGAAATCTTACAGTCACAGGCGCCAATTCTGCTCTGACATCGTTTAGAACCTTATATGCAAGCTCCGCTCCGTCTCCCACAAAGGTTATTTTGCAATCGCCGTAATTACGTATAAGTTCTGACCGTAATTCGTCTGCGGAAACCGCTCTATCCGGGGTAATTCTTTGTATGGTACTTCCCTTCACCGAAAATAAGGCGTTGTAAAATTGATTGCACCGCGCGTCCATAACGGCGCAGACAATCCCCTCCGCCCCTAAGCAATTGTACGCCAATGAGTGCAAGGTTGAAACTCCTGCACAGGGTATGTCTAAAGCATATGCCAAACCCTTTGCGGCTGCGGCGCCTATCCTTATTCCCGTAAACGACCCAGGACCCGCAGTGACTGCGATCAAATTAACATTATCTATACTTATTCCAACGCTTTTCAGCATACTTTCCACCATAGGAAGCAACGTTTGCGAATGGGTAAGCTTGGTATTAACGAAGCTTTCGGAAATCATGGTGGTTTTCTCTCCCTTTATTTCACATAAAGCGCAAGAACCTGCCACCGCCGAAGCGTCAAGACCTAAAATCAACATATTTCTTTCCTTTTTGAATTATTTATAACAATTTCTCGTCTTTCCTCACCGATTTTTATGATCTCCACCTCATAAGCCGTATCAAAATAATCGGCAATATCGGGAACATTTTCGCTCCATTCAATACACAAAACTCCGTTTCTGTCAAAATAATCAAAAAAACCTATCCCGTACAGATCGTCGAATCCCGTAATTCTGAACAAGTCGAAGTGGAATATGTTTACTTCACCGTAATACTCGTTAATAAGCGCAAATGTAGGACTTGTAACTTCCTCAGTTATCCCGAAGGCTTTAGCAATACCCTTTGTGAAATAGGTCTTCCCTGCCCCCATTTCACCTTTATACAACACAGCGTCATCCGATTTAAGTCTTTTAGCAAAACTTTCCCCGATTCTTACGGTATCGGAGGCGCTTTCCGAAATAAACTTTTCCATCAAAACAGTCCTGTTATATTTCCCATATCATCGACGTCAATATTATTTGCCGCAGGAACTTTTGGAAGCCCCGGCATCGTCATAATATCTCCCGCGTAGGCTACCACAAATCCCGCACCCGAAGAAAGCTTTACATCCCGTATGGTAACTTTGAAACCTTCCGGTTTTCCGAGTTTTTTGGGATCGTCCGAAAGCGAGTATTGCGTTTTGGCAACACATACCGGCGTTTCGCCGTACCCCAACGCTTCTATTTCTTTTATTGACTTTTCCGCCTGCGAAGTATATGTGACCCCTTCGGCGCGGTAAATTTCCCCGGCAATAATATCCAACTTTTCTTTTATGGTAAGTTTTTCGTCGTACAACGGTTTAAAGTTTGTTTGACAGTCGTCACATTTTTCAATAGTATCAATGACCGCCTGAGCCAACTCTTTTCCGCCTTCGCCCCCGTTCAGGAATACATCGGAGAAAGCCACCATAACGCCCGCTTCCCTGCAAAAATCCTTTACATACTGTATTTCCGCTTCGGAATCGGTGTAAAAATGGTTTATAGCCACAACTACAGGCACACCGTACTTGTGCATATTTTCAATATGAGCTTTAAGATTTACTATTCCCTTTTCAAGCGCTTCAATATTTTCCTTGGACAATTCTTCTTTGGGGATTCCGCCGTTATATTTAAGCGCGCGGATAGTTGCTACAAGAACCGTACAGCTTGGCTTCAATCCCGCAAAACGGCATTTTATATCAAAAAACTTCTCCGCACCCAAATCGGAACCGAATCCGGCTTCCGTAACCGCGTAATCGCCTAATTTCATAGCAAGTTTTGTTGCTCTGACCGAGTTGCAGCCGTGTGCGATATTTGCAAAGGGACCGCCGTGAACGATCGCCGGAGTATTTTCCAAAGTCTGAACCAAATTAGGATTTATCGCTGTTTTGAGCAGTGCAGTCATCGAGCCGGTAGCGTTAAGGTCTTTTGCGAAAACGGGCTTATTGTCGTAGGTATAAGCCACAAATATATTTCCGAGCCTTTTCTTTAAATCCTTTAAGTCTGCGGCAAGGCAAAGGATCGCCATAATTTCGGTGGCAACTGTAATACAGAAATGATCCTCTCTCGGAACACCGTCCATCTTTGTTCCCAAACCCACAATACAGTTTCTGAGCGCCCTGTCATTCATATCAAGACATCTTTTTATTTGCACGCGGCGCGGGTCGATATTCAGGGCGTTTCCCTGCTGAATATGATTGTCGAGAAGAGCACAAAGCAGATTGTTGGCGGCGGTAATAGCGTGCATATCTCCCGTAAAGTGAAGATTTATATCTTCCATAGGAACCACCTGAGCATATCCGCCGCCCGCAGCGCCGCCCTTTATGCCGAAAACGGGTCCCAACGAAGGCTCACGAAGCGCCAATACCGCTTTTTTTCCAAGCTTATACATACCTTGTGCAAGACCTATGCTGGTGGTGGTTTTTCCCTCTCCCGCAGGAGTGGGGTTAATTGCCGTAACAAGGATCAGCTTGCCGTCCGGCTTATCCGAAAGCCTTTGTATGCAGGCCTCGGTAATCTTTGCCTTATAGTGACCGTAAGGCTCGAGCTCATCTTCGGTTATCCCCAGATCCGAGGCAACATCTCTAATCTTTTTAAGCTGCGCCTTCTGCGCTATTTCAATATCCGTAAGCATTGTTTCCCTCCGTCCGCATAACTCGGAAAATAATTAAAAAGCCATTAAACTGCAACAGCCCTGCCGCATTTAAAAGTAGCAGGACTTTTGCAATTTTTTCTTTTTACATTATATCACAGTTTATAAAAAATAGCAACAATTTTATTTAACTTTAACGATTTTTATTTTTCTTTTTCCCCTTTTTCGTCTTTTTTCTTTTCAATAAGTCCGCAAATTGTAATTACGACGGGAAACAAAATCGCGGCTATTGCCCAGACTACCCATTCCCTGCCGTTATTCCAGCTTCCCGAAATATTCCGCCAGTCGTTAAATACAAAAATCAGCATAAAATATACTGCCGTTGTCAAAAGCCAGTAGGTAGTATATACCGCGCCGCGCAAAGCGCTGCTTTTTTTGACCTTTTCGGAATACTCCCCCTCTTTCAGCAGCTTTTGCATGCTTTCATTACGCACTCCCGCCAGAATGAAAAATACGACTCCGATTCCCGCAGTTAAAAGCATTACAGACAGCATGATACCCATAAAAAGCTCATTTTCACTGAATGCTCCGATAAAAAGCGCTATCGGCGACAAAATACATATGCATGCGCCTATTATATTGAATTTAACATAAGTATCACGATATTCCTTTTGTTTTTCCTTTACCATTCCACGGACACCGTATTCCGTTTCAAAGGGCTCTTTTTCCAAAAACTCAAAAGGAGCATTTTTAAATCCGCAGACAAGAAAAAGGCAAACTGCGGCAGCCACTATAATGAATATCAATATCAACCCAAGCGCCATAGCAAAATTTTCCGAAAACGGAAAAAAGTTAGGTTTTTCTTCGTATAGAACTCCTAAAAACAATAGCGGAATTATAGCAAATATACATAAAAAAGTACCGAAAGCAATTTTAACCGATGCCGCCTTTCTTTGTTCAAGAAACTCATTAGCTTCCGCCAAAGTTACTACCCGCACCTTATCGGACTCGCTTTCCCCCGAAAACTCTTCAAGTTCTATCTCGTCTTTAAGCAAATAATCTGTGGTAACACCGAAAATCCGTCCCAATTGAAGTATCTTTTCCAATTCGGGTATGCTTTGAGCGCCTTCCCACTTGGAAACAGCCTGTCGGGAAACGTTCATTTTTTCCGCTAACTCCTCCTGAGACATTCCGCTCTTTTTTCTGAGATTGATTATCTTATCAGCTAATATCATTTCTTTTTTCCTTTCGTAAAAAAATGTTTTTCGTCGGTCTTTTTCGACGGTATAATTTTAACATTTTTACTCCTTACACACCACCAACCGTCGCTTTTCAATTTGTCAACCGATGGTTGCAACCGCGTTTTTTCGGCTTTTTAAAAGGAAAAAATTATTTTCATTCCAAAGTCATTTGTCCGGCGTTAAAATCTGCTGCTTTGCCTGCCGAAGGAATATTTTTAATAATAAAATCCTCCTCATTTTCCAGAGATTTATCGGTATAGATTTTGGCAAATTCCAATTCAGCCTTGGTCAATCTCATAACTTGTACGCCCTGAGTATCCCTTGCTGCTTTCGACATAAGTAAATCTGATGAAAAAATAAGGATTTTTCCCGCAGAAGACTGTAACAGAAAGTTCGTACCTTCGCTTATAACAAACGCCGCTATAAGCGGAGATGCCGTATTGAAGGCATTGGCAAGCTTTTTTCGGTTCGTTTTGGTTTCAAATGACGACAAAGGTATTTTAGCGCACTTTCCGTTTTTGAAAAACAGCATAAGCGTTTCGCTGTAATCTTGTGTGACAGCGGAAAAAATAATGCTTTCACCCTGTTCAAACTCAAGCTTTGCAGGTATAAAATCGCCCATAACGCTGGCTTTAGTTTGTTCAAAAGCGCTTACCTTGGCTTTGTACACCACGCCGGTATTTGTAAAGAAAAGCATATCGCTTTTATTGGAGACCTCTTTTTCAAGAACTATCTCGTCATTTTCCTTAAGCTTCTGCTCTCCGCTCATTCTAAGGGACTGGGGAGTGATTTTCTTAAAATATCCCTCTCTTGTTCCTGCATAGGCAGGGATTCCCTCCCGGT
>CANDLP010000215.1 GCA_947385505.1 uncultured Clostridia bacterium | reverse complement strand
TCCTTCATATCGGGTTTAGGTCTCGTATGGTCGGCGGTGCTTGTCATATCGGCAATGAAGGCGGTACATCAGTACACCATGCCAAAGACGATTTTAGCTATAATTTTTACCATAGTGGCAATGGTTATCATCATTCTTGTACTTATCCTTCTCATATCCCTGTTTCAGCAGATAGTAATGTTTGTTTACTCGGTATACACCGAGCTTATGTACAGATACAGCATGAGCTGACGCGGTTATTCCGAAACAGAAGCAATAAATACACTTACACTTCTCGAAAGGAAGGAATGGTTATAAAATGCTAAAATTCAAAAGAAAGATGCTGGCGGCGATACTGGCGGTTACCATGGTATTGAGTTCAAGCGTCGTTTGGTCGGAAAACGCGGATCAGACCGACGCCGCTCAGACTGCCGACAGCACCGGAGGCGAAGCGGGTACGGCTGCGGGCGAACAGGCCGAGGACGAAGAAAAACCCGTTACAGAGGACGAAGCCTTGGCGGCAATGACCGAGATGGCGAAAAACGACGCCTTTACTCTTTACGTCAATGAAGAAACCTGTATATTCGCCGTTAAAAACAACAAGAGCGGCTACATATGGTGGTCCACTCCTTACGATTACGAATCCGACCCTATTGCGGGCGGAGTTCAGAAAAATCTTATGGCTTCCACAGTTACATACAGAGCGCTTGACGTGGGAACCAATACCCTACTGAACACCACTACCCTTTCAAAAGAGGCAAGCGTAAACAAAAAGACATTCAGTGTGAAAAAGATTGAAAACGGCGTTAAGTTTATCTATGAATTCATGGGTCAGAACCTTTCGATCCCCGTTTCGATAATGCTCGCAGAAGACGGAATCAACGTAAAGGTTCATACCGACGAGATCAATGAGAAGCTTGAAGACT
This sequence comes from uncultured Clostridia bacterium, assembly GCA_947385505.1. Classification (GTDB taxonomy): domain Bacteria; phylum Bacillota; class Clostridia; order Oscillospirales; family Ruminococcaceae; genus Ruminiclostridium_E. The sequence goes on along the minus strand of CANDLP010000215.1, from coordinate 3,994 downwards.
CCGCCGATCTTAAAGCGTACAAAATCATCACCATGAATCTTATCCCCTCTTTCGGCGCGGGACGATCCGATGAAAACGGATACCTCTTTGTTCCCGACGGCTCCGGCGCGGTGATTAACTTCAACAACGGCAAGACCTCCACCAACGTTTATAATTCCAAAGTTTACGGCACCGATCTTGCGGTGAGCAAGACTAATATGGGAAAGAAAGACGAACAGGTTTACCTTCCCGTTCTGGGCATTGTTAAGGAAATAAACGGTAAAAACGAGGCAATGCTGGGCGTTGTTACAAAGGGCGACGCTTACGCTACGGTAAACGCCTCCGTCAACGGTCAGGCTACCACATCTATCAACAGCGCCTGGTTCAGCTTTGAGTTCAGAGCTACCGACACCTATACTATGGGCACCAAAACACCTTTGACGGTGTTCCAGTCCGGAGACGTAAGAATTGACGAGCTTGAAGTACATTACTATCTTATGTCGGACGATGAAATAGGCATAGCCGATTTGGCGGACACATACCGCAATTATCTTATAACCGAAAAAGGACTGAAAAATCAGTCTATGGAGGATTCCAACGCTCTTTACATTACCACCGTCGGCGGCACCGTAAAGAAGCAGTCGGTTCTCGGCTTCCCCGTTAATATGCAGACAGTTGCTACATCTTATTCCCAGGCTAAGGAGATTTTGGAAAAACTCACGGCCTTGGGCGTGGATGACATTAGGCTGATTTACAACGATTTTAACGACACCGGTGTAAGAGGCAGAGTGTCCACGGGAGTTAACTATTCCGGCAAGCTGGGCGGAAAAAATGATTTTGATGATCTTTATTCTTACTGTAACGGCAAGGGCTATACCCTCTACCCCAGCGTCGACTTTATGGAATATAAAGAGAGCGGTTCAGGCTATTCCTTCACATTGAACAGCTCAAAAAGAATCACCAACGCTTATGCAACGCAGACGGATTTCGAGCTGGCATACGGTACTCCGATAACAGGCGTTAAGCCTAACTGGACGATCCTGTCTCCCTACTACTGGCCGGATGTATTCAACAAGCTGGCTGCTTCCTTTAACGCGGAAGGAGTTAATCACATTTCACTCAGCCAGGCTACCGAAACCCTGTACAGCGACTTTGGCAGAAGAAACGCCGACGGCAAGGATCATATACTCAGAGAAGACGCAATAAAGATACTTACGGCAGGTTATCAGCAGCTGAATGACGCCGGCATTTCAATCATGGCTCAGGAGTGCAATGCCTACGCTTTGCCTTATGTTTCCGCAATAACCAACATACCGCTTTACAGCTCCAACTATGACTTGTTCGATTATGACGTTCCCTTCTATCAGATGGTGGTACACGGATTTATTCCGTACACCTCAAAGCCTGTAAACGCAAGCTCCAATGCGGAAGAGCTGCTGCTTCTCTCGCTTATGACGGGTTCGGGCGTTCACTATGATATGATGTACGCTTCACCCAACGAATTTACCGACAGCGACTTTGACAAAATGTTCTATGCAAACTATGAAGGCTGGCTGGAAAGAGCGGCAGAGGAGTATAAGCTTTTTAACGACATTATCTCTTCGTTAAGCGACAAAACGATAGTTAAATACGAAAGAGTAACCGGAAAAACCTTTGAAACAACATATTCGGACGGTACTGTAATAGGTGTTGATATTGACAATTACACCTATACCATAAACGGGCAGGAGTACAATCTTGTCGATTCCTTACGGAAAGGAGGGGATAATTGATGGCTGAAGAATTTGCTTCAAAAAAGGAAGTTCTTGAAAATACGGCGGAAGCTGCCGAAAAAACCGCTGAGACTGCTGCGGAAACCGCAGCTCAGGCGGCTGCAGAAGGAGAAGAGTTTGCTAAGCGCAGCGGCGGAAAACCCGTGAAAATGAAAAAGTCAAGAATATCCTACGAAAAGAAGAAAAGACTTTACGGTTACGCGTTCATCGCCCTTTGGATTGTAGGGACGATTTATATGTTCATTATCCCTTTGATCACCTCGATGCACTATTCGCTTTCAAACACCACCCCGGTCAGCGCGGACCGCTGGCAGGAATACGAAGGTATGACGGGACCCGGTATTTACTGCGAATGGAACAACTTTAAAAACTATTACGACATCTTCAATGCAGACCAAGACTATGTGCCCAATCTTATGGAATCCCTTACCGCGATGCCTATGGATACCTTCATGATTTTGGTGTTCAGCTTGTTTATAGCGCTGCTGCTGAATCAGAAGTTCAAGGCGAGAGGTCTTGTGAGAGCTATATTCTTTATCCCCGTACTGGTAGCTACCGGCCCCGTGCTCAGCGTTATCAACGGTGATATGGCGAGCCAGGGCGTGGGCGACGCGTCACAGTTCAGCTCGCTGTTTGAGGTAGACATGGTTGACTCCTTTATGGAGTTTATGGGCTTCGCCAACATAAGCCAGTCTATGGCGGATCAACTCGGCACTATTGCTTCCGACCTGTTCAACCTGATCTGGCGCTGTGGTATCCAGACGATAATCTTCCTTTCTGCGCTTCAGCAAATCCCCACCGCCGCAAAGGAAGCGGCACAGATGGAAGGCGCTACTGGCTGGGAATTTTTCTGGAAGATAACATTCCCGACCATCAGCCCCATGATACTTGCGAACCTTATTTATACGGTCATCGATAACTTCATTGACGCTGCCAACCCTGTAATGGATCAGATAATGGACAAAGCAACAAGCTGGCAGTACGGCGTGAGCACCGCGATGGCATGGACCTACTTTGCGATAGTCGGCGTGGCCTTGGGCATTATTTCGGCTATTGTTTCTAAGTTTGTATTCTATCAAGTAGATTAAGGAGGGACGAAAGTGGCTAAGAAAGACAATGATCTTGAAAAAAAGAATACCGCTCCCGTTACTCCGGAAGTAACTGATACAAAAGAAGCGGTAACCGAAACTTTATCTGCTTCTGCTGCTCCCGCTCAGACGACCGTTGAAAATCACGCAACGGAGGCTCTTAAGGACACTGTCGTAAGAGTAAGCGACGATGACGCGAGAGAAGAAAAGAAGTACACCAAAAAAGAGCTTAAGGAGCTGGAAAAACAGCGCAAGGCTCTGCACAAGCAATATCACATCAGCAACATTGAAATACTCAGAAACTATAAAACTTACAGCGAGGCGGAAAAAAAGCATTACCGCTACATATTCGGCAGAAGAGTAAGCGACAAGGTATGGCCGGTATTCAGATTTATAATCCTGTTCGGTCTGGCGTTTGTTATACTTAAACCGATGCTGTTTATGGTATCCTGTTCACTGCGTCCTCAGTACGAGATGAACGACCCATCGATTATGTGGATACCCAAGACTGTGATCTTCTCCAACTTTACGGAAGCATGGCAGGCTACTCACATGGGAGCGGTACTGTGGAACACTATTTCGGTAAACGTTATATGTTCTTTGCTTCAGGTTGTGACCTGTGCGGTAACAGGCTACGGCTTTGCAAGATTTAAGTTCAGAGGCAGAGGACTCCTGTTTATCATAGTTATTCTTCAAATCATAGTGCCTACACAGGTTATACTTATCCCTCAGTTTATGCAGTTCAGATATTTTGACGTTTTCGGAATAATAACTGCTATAACCGGTGGAAATGAGCCCGGTATAAACCTTACCGACTCGCCTATGGCATTGTATCTGCAAGCATTCTTTGTAAACGGCATCCGCGCCGGACTCTTCATACTCTTGTTCAGACAGTTCTTCAGAGGACTTCCCAAGGAGCTTGAGGACGCGGCGCACCTTGACGGCTGCGGTCCGTTCAGCACATTTATCCGCATAATGGTACCTAACGCGAAAACTTCCTTCCTTACGGTGTTTATTTTCTCGCTTGTTTGGTACTGGAACGACTCATATGTTTCCAATATGTTTTTTGCGGACGCGGACACGATCGCTCTACAGATAGGCAACCTATATACTACGATTTCAAGCTGGCTAAACGGAGGTTCGCCCACCGGCGTT
>CANDLP010000214.1 GCA_947385505.1 uncultured Clostridia bacterium | reverse complement strand
CCCGACAAAATTTGCTCGAAAATCCACGCACAAATCTTGTGAAGACAGGTTCTAAAATATACAAAGTCTATCTTATAGAGAGGAATTAAAAGCCCTTATTTTTCAGCTCGGACACCAGATTGACATAAAATTCTCTTACGTCGAAGCCCTTAAAATCCTCCCTGTTCAAATCAATCATATCAGCGTGGGTTATTCCTCTTTTCCCGTTAGGGTATATAGGAGTAAACCGTTCTCCCCATTCGGCCGATGTAAGAGCAACAAGCCCGTCGTTGTCTCCGTCAAATTTTTTTACCATTGGATAGGAAATATTGAGAGGGAAGCGTCCGCTTCTTGCTTTTGCCGCCTTTGAGCCGCAGCTTTGATACATCACACCTTCGGCGTTGGGAACTTCTTTGTTGAATTGCTCGCAAAAACTGCTTGTAAGATTTTTAACAGCCGACATAAAATCCGGATTTTTGTCCCCAAGTTTTCTAAAGGCCGCGTTATAGGTTTCTTCAACGGCCTTAGCTACCTTATCGGGAGCCTTATCCAGAAGATATTCCGCGAAAATACAGCCCTTATGGGGTGTGTTAATGGTGGTAAGCGAGGCGGTGTACTTGTCGGCGCCTAACCTGCTTATTGCGTAACGGGAATCAAGTCCCCCCTTTGAATGGGCTATAATGTTTATTTTTTCACAGTGGTTTTCATTCACTATCTTTTCTATTTTTTCCGCCAGTTCTTTTGCGCTGTTCTCTACGGAAGAAGCCGACTGCTGTTCCCCGTAATATACGGAAGCGCCGTTTTTAATAAGCTCCTCAGGTATTCTGCCCCAGTAGTTCAATACCTTGCTGTCCCGAAAAAATACTCCGTGCACCAACAGAATAGGATATTTTGTTTTGCATATCTGTTTTTCTTCGCGGCTTTTGTTTAACCTGTCTCTTTCCGTTTCACTGCTGCACTCCCTTGTTACTTTAACATAAATTATCATCAGCATAACAAGATTTGCTATAGGGAAAAGGCCTAATATTATACCCAAAACGCGGTATTTTATTCCCAGCTGAACCGAAGTTAGATATACCCGTATGATACCGTTCCAGAAAATGATACCTTCTCCGAGAACAGCCGCGATACAATAGAATATGAATTGACTGATCGGAAAAGTATCGTTAAGCATATTTATAAAACTCGTGACCGCAATGGGGATCGTCAGTAACAGAGAAACGAAAAAGCAAAGCATAAGCTCGGCGCCGTCTCCCATTATTCTGAGGCGCGTATTGGGATATTTCTTAATATTGGGAAAGACATTGTAAAAAAAGAAATACAGCAGACCCGCTATGTACAGCGGTATCTTCAGTAAAAGGCCCAGCGGATCAATCAGAGCGGGCATATTTACAATAAATGTCATCAAAAAAATGTTAACTATGCGAATTATTATTGTAAGGAATTTTTGCGTATCTTTCATGGCGGGTTCTCCGTTATATGCCCGATTATTTCGTAACTTTCATTCTGCAAGCCATATAAGAGTTATTTAAAGAAGGGAAGAAGGCTTTTTCCGTCGTTCCCAGATAATCTTTACCCAGCAGCTCAAAATATTCTCCCGAAATCCCTATATCGGGCAGCTTTCCCACGATCTCTCCGTTTTCCACTAAGAAAGCGAGCTGAACTGGTGTGGCAAAGTGTCCCGAAGGGGTCATATCGCCGCCGCTTGCCATCATCACAAGCACTGCTTTTTCCTTGGTAATCTCCGCCGCGGAGCCTGCGGTGGGTTCGGTGCAGAGGGTATTCACCGTAAATTGGGGAACTCCGTCATAAGAGGCTGCGGCAGTGGCGGCAGGAGGCAAGTTAAAGACTTTTGAATACATTTTATTGGTGAGCACATTGGCAAGCACACCGTTTTTTACGAAAAATTGTTTAAAATCGGGGGCAAATTCGCCCTCGTCGTCAAATACGCAGGCGGAGGGGCATGCGGTATGGTTTCTGTCGTCGTAGAGCGTGAAATTATCGTTAAACACCTTTTCGCCTATCTTTCCGCTCAGCAGTGAAACTCCCGAAGCGTAGGAATTGGCAAAAAATTGGTCGACGGTACGTCCGAGAAGCACATCTGAAAGCATAAATACGGGATATACGCCTTCATCTATATCCGCATTCTTATAAAAAGAATCGTGTAACAATTTGCAGTCCCTTACCGCCGCGTCCTCGTCAAATTCTCCCACGGTTCCCTCATAGGAAGCGTCAAAAAGATTGCCCGCGCCCTTGTTCTGGAATATAAGAGAAAATTCCAGCCAGCTTGAAGAAGAGAACAAATGCGCTCCTTTGCTGTTTTCATAAGTATGACTAAGCTCTGACAGTTTTATCTTATCGCTTATGGTGAATTTAGGGCACTCTTTTGTTATTCTGTCCAGAAATTCCTGCATTTTCGGTATAAATTCTTTTTTCGGAATTATCTCATGAGCGTCGTCAACGCTCACCTCGCCGCAATGAAGCTCGCAGGGATATTCTATTCCGTAGGAAAGAGCCTTTTTTGCCTTTTCGGTAAGCGCTTCTTCGACAATTTCACCTAAGGAGCCGGCTATACCGATTTTCCCGTCCTCATAAACTCTTACCGTATTTTTGGTTTCTTCTGTACGGCGGTAGGAATCTATCTTTCCCGCCGTAACATTTAAAGATATATCATTGGTTTTCCAGATAAGCTTTTCTTTTTCCATATATATTACCTTTCTTGTTTCGTATTACTGAACCTTTATCTTGGACACGCGTACATAGGGACCGCCGAAGCCTACGGGAAGAGGGTACTGTTCCATTTTGCCGCAGCCGCCGGATACAAAAGATTTCAGCTCGATAGTGTCCGAAAGTCCGTCAATAAGTCCCAGCGTCTCAAAGACATTGCCTGTTATAACGCTTATCTGAACGGGTTTGCCAAGTTTTCCGTCGATTATTTCATAAGATACCGAGGGGGCAATGGTAAAAGTGCTCATGCCGGAGCCGTGGTTGATGGTCTTGATGTAATAGCCTTTTTTTATGGGAGAAATAAGGCTGTCAAAGCTTTCTTTGCCCGCTTCGATAAAGGTGGTGGTCATACGCACCAGCGGCTCATAGGTACAATCCACCGCGCGGGAGTTTCCTGTTATATCCTCCTCTAAAGCGGCGGCGGTAACGGCGCTGTGAAGTCTTCCCGCAAGAATCCCGTCCTTTATAAGGTAATTTTTCCTCGCCTTTGTTCCGTCGTCATCATAGGGCGTATATCCGCTGCCTAATATTTCGCCGCATTCGGAAATGGTAAGTATAGGGGAGCCTACCTTTTTACCCAACTCCCACTCCCGCTTCATACTTTCGTCGGAAAGCATAAAGTCGGATTCGGATTTATGCCCGAAGGATTCATGGGCAAATACTCCCGCCGCCATGGGCGACAGTACAACGGGATAATCGCCTTCTTCAACAGGAACGGAATTGCGCATAAATTCAATTTGTTCCTTAAATGCGTTTTCGGCGTCTTTTGTTTTTGACTTAAGGAAGTTAAAATCGGTGCCGCCTTCCTGCCACATTGCGCCGAACTTCTTTTCTCCCTCTACCATATCGCAGAAGAGCACAATTCCGCAGGTCTGATAATCATAGGAGATATCGGCGCCCAATGAGGATTTGAATTGGTAAATGCTGTTTCTGTCCAGATATTTTCCAATAGGCATAGTCATACATTCGTCCAAAGAGGTAGCGGGAGCAAAGCTTTTCAAAAGCTGAGTTTTGTCGCCGATAGATATATTTCTTACCGAATTGTCTTTAAAGTTTTCGATATGATCCACATTACGCTCAAAGCGTTTTACAACGGGGTCGTTTTCGATATCTGGGTTTGGCTCCGCCACTTCGTAAAGCTCGTCCATAGCTTTCTGAATGTGTTCAGTATCTGTGGTTGATGAATAGTACCACATTTTCCCGTCATAGACGCGGAGAAAGGCTCTTTTTTCCAGACGTTCCTTCGATTCGCTGAGTTTTCCGTTCAAAAACTTGATCTCGGTGGAAAATCGATCCTCAATGCGGACGTCTGCATAGCAGCCTTTTTTAAAATTTATCATTTTTATATCATTCCTTTCCTGTTGCTTATGGGCATCTCTAAAAACCATAGTGCCTCAGATGCGCAGTCAGATTTTTCGTCAGATTGCATAAATTTGACGCAGGCAGGCTGGCGCCTGTCAAGGAAAATTTGTGCGATATGACGGAAAATATGCAAGCATATGAGGCGCTAAGGCTTTAGCCGGTGGTTTTTAGAGGTGCCCTTATATTAAAGCCTTCCCTTAAAATCCTCATAACCGAATTTTTTCAAAACATTTACGTTTTTCCCGTCCCATACGCATATATCGGGAAGCGCCATGCCGTTAAAGGTATTATTTTTCACCATTGAATATATTGCCATATCTTTAAAAAACAGCGTATCTCCCGATTTCAGCGGCTTATCGAAGCTGTAATCCCCGATAACGTCCCCCGCAAGGCAGGTGTTGCCGCCTAATCTGTAAGTATACGGCTTTATGCCCGCCTTGTCGGCTCCCTCTATTTCGGGGCGGTAGGGCACTTCAAGGACATCGGGCATATGACAGGCGGCGGAAGCGTCCAATATCGCTATGTCCATTCCGTTGTGAACAACGTCCAGAACCGTTGCCTTAAGCAGTCCCGCATTGAGCGCAACGGCTTCTCCCGGCTCAAGGTACACCTGAACCCCGTATTTGTCGGAAAAATGCCTTACAATTTTTATCAGTTTTTCAATATCGTAATCCGATCGGGTAATATGGTGTCCGCCCCCCATATTCAGCCATTTTATTTTGGAAAAAAAATCTCCGAATTTTTCTTCGGCGGCTTTAGCGGTTTCCTCCAATGCGTCGGAATTTTGCTCGCAAAGCGTGTGGAAATGTAGCAGATCGGAAGAGCGTCGTGTAGGGAAAGAGTGTGCA
>CANDLP010000213.1 GCA_947385505.1 uncultured Clostridia bacterium | reverse complement strand
ACTTTAGTATTCCTGCGCTTTTTTCCTTAAAATCGTCACGCATTTAGCGAAATTGTACATAATTGCTTTGTTTTCAGATACGCCATAGGTATTTTTCCGACAGAAAGGGGAAATAAAAATGTCAGAGACCAAAACCAACGCAATGAGAATTCTTGAACAAAACAAAATCGTATACGAATCTCATTCTTACCCCCACGGGAAAGAACCACCCGACGGCGAAACGGTTGCAAAGCTTTTGAACAGGGAACCCGAAAGTGTGTTTAAAACACTTGTAACCAAAGGCGGCGGCAATTATTATGTTTTCGTCATACCGGTTTTGAAGGAATTGGATCTGAAAAAAGCGGCTAAGTCGGTAGGTGAAAAATCCGTGGAAATGATTCCCGTAAAGGATATAAATAAGGTAACGGGTTATATAAGAGGCGGATGTTCTCCGGTAGGAATGAAAAAACAGTATAAAACGGTCTTTGCAAAAGAGTGCGATACCGTCCCGAAAATCATAGTCAGCGGCGGAAGGGTCGGACTACAGATAGAAGCCGATGCCGCAGAACTGATAAAACTGGTTGGAGGAACTATCGGAGATATCACTTTCTGACTATTTAACGGCCTATTATTTGGTTAAAATGCAAAAAATTACTTTTTTTCGCATTTTTTTTGCGAAAAACATTGACAAACGGCTTAAAACTCAGTATAATTCATATATATTACGTTTTACGGAGGATATTTAAAATGACTAAGGCAGAACTTGTATCAGCTATTGCTGAGAAAACCGAACTGACCAAGAAGGATTCCGAAAAGGCTCTGGCAGCTGTTGTTGATAGCATTACCGAGGCTCTTAAGAAGGGCGATAAGGTTGCTCTGGTCGGATTCGGCACTTTTGAGGTAAGAGCTCGTGCGGCAAGACAGGGTATCAATCCTCAAACCAAGAAGAAGATCAAGATCCCTGCGACAAAGGTTCCCGCTTTTAAAGCCGGAAAGGCTCTTAAGGAAGCTGTTGCAAAGGTTAAGTAAAGACATTTTAAATGAAAACAGACGCTTAAAAGGGCGTCTTGTTTTTTTATGCCTTCCCCAAAAAAACTATTGCAAAAAATCAAAAAATATGTTATTATATAAAATGATATTGATCTGTTAAATTTGCGGTTATTCCCGCTTAAAACGAAAGGAAACCAAATGAAAAATATAAAGAAAAGGTTTTTGAGCCTGTTTCTGGCGGGCTGTATGATTATCACCGGCACAGGATGCGCCGGTGACGGCGACGCGGAAAACAGTGAAGCAACTACTGCAAATACCGATTATGTGACGGTTACTGATGAAAACGGAGAAGCCGTTACCGACGATAGCGGTCAGGTGGTGACTTCGTCGCTTACCGAACTTCCTCCGGAATTGGAGCTTAAGGTTGGTTTTATTTATTCGGGTACCGCCGGCGGTGATTCCGCAAGCGAGGTGTTTGAGTCCGCGAGAGCGGAGATAGAACGTTCATTGAACGGCGCAAAGACCTGTTATGTGGAAAATGTACTTATTTCTCAGTTTGCGGATGCTACCGCCGAGCTGGTAAACGCGGGCTGCAACGTTGTGGTAAGCACCAGCAATCGTTTTGCCAATGTAATTTATGAGGAAGCGGAAGCCAATAATAAAGTTTATTTTATAAGCTTTGGCGGAGAAAGAACAAGATCAAATCTTGCCGTATTTCAAGGGGAAATGTACAAGGGCTCCTATGTTTGCGGTCTTGCTGCGGCATTTAACTCCGACAGCAACATACTGGGAATTGTAGCGGATCCGTCCGTTATGTCGGTATACAACATAGTTGACGGTTACATACAGGGAACCAAAGAGCTTAATGACAAAACGCACCCCGACGTACGTCTTAATTGGGCATGGGGCTACAGTGACGAAGAGAACAAGCAGGCGATAGACGATCTTGTTTCTCAGGGCTGTGATGTAATTTTTACCGCTACCTATTCCAAGTTCGCCGTACAATATTGTGAAGAGTTAGGGGTTAAAGTGATCGGTCTTGCTCATAATATGCCTGAGCTTGCTCCCAATACATATCTTTCGGGATGCTATTACTACCTGTCGATTTTCTTGATTGACCAGCTGCGCAATGTAAGATACGCTATGGGTAAGGTTCCCAGCGTTTATATGGGCGGAGTAAGAGAAAAGGCGGTTCGGGTCATTGATTTCAGCGAGACATGCCGTGAAGGCACCGTTGAAATATGCGATGTGCTGTATCAGCTGGCATTTGAGGAAAAAACCCTTATCTTTACCGGCGAGGTGAAGGATACCGACGGGGTTGTTAAAATAGAAAAGGGCGCAACGCTTAATGCCGATGAGATTATCGGAATTGACTGGATAGCGGATAATGTTTCTGTTGAAAAGAATTTCTGCTCTCCTCAGCTTGATCCTGTGGGATCAAATCTGATTGTGTATGAATCTGATTTCGGCGTCGGAGAGGCAAATACTGCCGAATAAATCAGCTGAAAGTCTGGAAGAATAATCGCTGCAGATTTTCAGCGAACTTTGAAATGACAAAAGCAAAAAACCTGCTATTTAAAAACGGCAGGTTTTTTGCTTTGTAAAAGTTTATTAAATGCAAATCAGGCAATACTAATACTATTAACAAATAAACGAAAGGAAGCAACGGATATGTCAACCGTAATTGTAACACAAGATAATATAAGCAGCGAAATCTTTCACAGTAATGTGCCGGTTCTGATTGATTTTTGGTCATCTCACGACCGCGAGAAAAAGGCCTATGCTTCTTTGGAGGAGATAAGCGAAGAAATGAAAGGCGTAGCTAAAATCGTCAGAATAAACGTTAACGACGAGCCGGATATTGCCTATCGTTTCAGAGTTAATCAAGTACCTACTATGCTCGTTTACCGAGGCGGGACTGTGACGGATACGATAGTCGGTCAGGCGGATAAAGGGACTATAAAGTGGCTGCTGGGGGATAGAACGTAATGCTGTTTTCAAATAAACAGCGCACCAGAAAATTTTGTGTAAAAACTAATCCGGTCAAATAAGAGAAGGCTTGCAAAGCAAGATTTGGGATTTCCTCTTAAACGTCAATCTCCTGTGGGCAGAGAAGGTATGCTTGCCGTAGGAGTCAATACCTTCTCCGCCCACGGGAAAAATATCAGGGGAGTAAATGGAGCTATGGGGATTCTCTGTCCGCAGACATTATCGGAAGCTGGTTGGATACCAAGTACCAATTTCGATATGTTACGCTCCGATGCGAAACAATGTTTTTTGACGCAAGATACAAAATTTTTCGCGGGCTGTCATCATTGATAAATGACGGTTATATACTTTCTGATGGCAGTAGTTCCATATGCTCTATCACTAAGGATATTACTTCCGGATATTTCAAGCTCAGACAAAACGGGTATCGCTGCTTTTGAATCGTGTGACTGACCGCCTGTAAAGATAAAAGTCACAGTGCTGTCAAGTTCGTTCACAACAGTGTGTATTTTTGTTGTTTTGCTGCCTCTGCTCACTTCTATAAAAAATTATATTAAAGTAAAAAATAGGGCTATCCATATTATAGAGATTTTGGATAGCCCTATTTTTATCAACAATTTAACCACCGCTTATCGCAATAGCAAATTTTTTCGTTATATAATACCTCTGCCCAAGTATACCCTCCGTTCTTGACTGTTTTCCTCGTCATCTTAATCTCCGCTCCTTTCGGCAGCTTAATAACGATTGCACCGTTTATACTTGCCTTTTCCCTGACATTAACAGGCGCATTGGTTTTACCCACGGTATACTTGTTTTTTTCCTCGGAAGCAGTGTAGAAACCCGCTTTATCATATGTAACATAAGGCAGTTTCCCATGTTTTGTCCACTTTCTTGAGTTATGTCCACTCTTTTTTCCAATATTCTGCACAGCTGTTATCTGCACACAATTTTTCCATGACGGCGTGCACTCAACAGCAAGACCGTCTCCGATATAAATACCGATATGCCCTTGAAGCCATACCGCTTCTCCGACTTCTATTTTTGAGAAATCCGTTGAAGTTTCCGAGCATTTGTTAAACATAACATTGCAATCACAATCCGGTACATTGTTACTTTCATATTTGGCACCGCCGTATATATGGCTTGAATTGCCGTTCCACCCCCAAAGCGCTCCTTTTATAAGGCACACGCAGTCAAATCCGAATGTGTCTGCGCTTGCTGCTTTAATCATAGCAGTACGCGCAGGCTGTTTATTATAGGAACAATTTTTGCAGTATCTTTCCTTAAGTTCCGCCTTAAGAGGAGCGCCAAAACACCCCATTACATAAAGCGTTTTATAATCTGTGGCAATCTTCTTTACAGCTTCCGCCAGTTCTTTTCCTGTTTTAATCATATTTCCCCTTTCTTTCCGAACGCCTCATTCATATTCTTAACCGCGCTCTCAATCATCAAATCAACGCTTTCCTCGTCAATCCTCAAATTCTTCTCGGCAAGAAAATCAAGCACATACTTTTTCTTTTCCTTGCCCATGCCCGTCCCCTTATAAATCTGCTCTGCGGCAGTAACTGCGATTTTAACCCAAGCGTTAATCTCTTCCCTTTGCGCCGCCGTAGTCTTAGACTTAATCCACGGTATCACAAAAACAGTAATAACCGCCGCCGCAAGCGCAATAACCGCATTTACAACAGGTGTAATATCCATTTTTTAATCCTTTCTTCCTCTTGAGGAGCTGTTGAGCAAAGCTCAACAGCGACGGGAGCAAAATTTCTAAATTTTGTTCTTATCCTCCTTATTTTCATTATCGCTTTTCTTATTTCCGTGCTTAACTTTCCCGCTCTTAATAGCCGCCAATGCCGCAATTTCCGCTGTCCAAAAACTAAACCAACAAGTGGTAAGCGCAGCCGAAACCTCCATAAACCCGCAAAACTGCAACACCACCGCCGCCACAGTATACAAAGCTATC
>CANDLP010000212.1 GCA_947385505.1 uncultured Clostridia bacterium | reverse complement strand
CGCAATAAAATCGTTCTCCGAGGGCAGATAAACAAGCCAGCTCTGACTCAGCAAAAGGAAAAACAGGGTACAGAATACTCCTATCCACACCGCTTTGTTCGCTTCCTTTTTCCCTTCATATTCCGAAAGTATATCGGTAATAAGGAAGGTGGAAGCGAAAAGCACATTGCCCAAGGTTTGCTCCACGCCAAAGGCGTTAACAAGCAGCAGCACCTCTATGTTGGCAAGCACGGTCACAATGGCGGAAAGACAGTACAACCCCGTTTTTCCGAAAATGTAATAGGCAAGCAGCACCGATGAAAAAATGAATACGACCGAGCCTATCAGCAAAAGTTCATTCAGCATTTTTGATAACATTCCTTTCTTCTTGAAAAAACAATTTTTTAAGCTTTTCCAAGCTTTTTTGTATTTTTGACGTTTTTATAAAAATAATAAAAAAACGTCCCTTAAGGACGCAATCAAACAGACCGTTTACAACCCCTATTTTCAGTGGCAGACGGCCGATATTATCACTTCCTTAGTTTTGTTTCCGGCATAAAGCCGAGGCAGGATGGTTACGAACTGCCTGTTTGACATTATATATCCAAGACTGAATTTTGTCAATAGCGTTTTTGCGGTTTTCAAAATTTTTTCAGCGCATATATACGCGGAGCAGACGGAAAGCGGCAAAGCTGCAACGCAGATAAAAAGCTTGACAAACCGCGCCGAAAATAGTATAATTTAATACAGGAATGCAGCAAAGAACATATTGCTTAAAATATAAAAACAAAAAACGGAAAAAGGAAAAATAAGAGGTGAAACAGTGGCAAAAGAAAAAATGACCGTTGCCGCGGCGATGGTAAAAGCGCTTGAAGAAGAGGGAATAAAACATATTTTCGGTTATCCCGGAGCGGCGATCTGTCCTTTTTTTGATGAACTGCTCCATTCGGAAATAAAAAGTATTTTAGTGCGCCACGAGGTAAACAGCGGTCATGCCGCGGGGGCTTACGCGAGAATAACGGGAAAACCCGCCGTATGCGTCGCCACATCGGGACCCGGCGCCACCAATCTAATAACCGCAATAGCTACTGCGCATATGGACAGTATTCCCATAATAGCGATCACGGGACAGGTGATAAGCAGCCTTGTGGGGCGTGACGCTTTTCAGGAGGCGGATATCACCGGCGCGTGCGAGCCCTTTGTTAAGCACAGCTATCTGGTAAAAAACGCCGACAATATAGGCGAGATAATAAAAAAAGCCTTTTATATAGCGGGTACAGGCAGACCCGGACCTGTTCTTATAGACGTGCCCATGGATATTCAGAAACAGGAAACAGAGTTTGAATACCCCGAAACCGTGGAAATACGCTCTTATAAGCCAAGATTTACGGGAAACAAATTACAGATTAAAAAGGCGGCGGAAGCGCTGAGAAACAGCTCAAGGCCGCTTATCTGCGCAGGAGGCGGAGTAATAGCCGCAGGGGCGCAGGAAGAGCTTAAAAAGCTTTCGGAAATGTGCGATATTCCCGTTATTTCCACAATGATGGGAATAGGCGCAATATCAACCCGCCATAAAAATTATTACGGAATGCTTGGCGTTTTCGGAGTAGCAACGGCAAAGGCGGCTTTGGAAGAATGCGATCTTCTGATAGCTTTGGGTGCAAGAATGAGCGACCGCTCCGTTAAAAAACCCGAAATATTTGAAAACACAAGGGTAATTCATATAGACGTCGATCCCGCCGAAATAGGAAAAAATTCCCCTGTCAATATTCCAATAGTGGGCGACGTTAAAAAAATTACGGAGCAGTTTATAGAAGAATTAAGCGCAATGCGGCACGAAGAATGGCAGAATACCCTTTCCCGAAGCAAGCTTGTAAACGGGGAAAAGGCTGACGAGGAGATTCGCCTTCGCAAGGGCGAATATGTTAACCCCAAATTATTTATTAAGGCATTGTGCGGGGTTTTGCCCTCAAAATGCGTGATATGCTCCGACGTAGGTTCAAATCAGATCTGGGCGGCGAATAATGTGGAACTTACCGCCGAAGGCCGTTTTATTACCTCCGGTGGAATGGGCACTATGGGATACGCGCTTCCCGCGGCGGTGGGAGCGAAAACCGCCGACTGCTCCGCCGAAGTAGTGGCGCTCTGCGGCGACGGAAGCTTTCAGATGTGCTTTATGGAGCTTGCCACAGCGGTACAGCATAATATAAACGTAAAAGTCGTAGTATTTGTAAATAATTACTTGGGAATGGTAAGAGAGCTTCAGGACAACAATTACGGCGGCAGACGTACAATGGTCGATCTCAGCGGAAGTCCGGATTTTCTGAAGATAGCCGAAGCTTACGGTATAAGCGGGGAAACTGTTGCGTCGGATAAACAGGCGGAAGAAGCGGTGAAACGTATGGCGGCTTCGGACAAGCCTTATCTGCTCCAGGTGATAGTGGATACAAACGAAAGATCCCTTATAGAATGAAGGTAAAAAGAAAGGAATATTATGAAACACACAATTTCTATATTAGTGGAAAATAATGCGGGTGTGCTTGCGAGAATTTCCGGACTTTTTGCCCGCAGAGGATTTAATATACACAGCCTTGCCGTAGGAGTTACCGACGACGAAAAGGTGTCGAGAGTAACGATTGTGGCAAACGGGGACGATTACACTCTTGAACAGATAGAAAAGCAGCTTAATAAGCTGATAGACGTAATAAAGGTGCGCACGGTCAAGCCCGACGAGCTTTTGGAACGTGAGCTTATTCTGGTAAAGGTAAACTGTACAGCGCAGCAAAGGCACGAGCTTATTTCCATTGCCAAGATAACACAGGCTAAAATTTCGGATATTTCCGTTGACTCAATGACTCTCGAACTGTCCGACAGTCAGCCGCAGCTGGAGAACTTTCAGGAGCTGCTTCGCCCCTACGGAATAAAGGAAATAGTGCGCACAGGCACCATCGCCATACAAACAGGAAGCGCCTCTTTGAGAATATAGCGCTTTAGCGGAAAAATTCGGGGCACTGCTCCAAATTATACAGGTTTTTCAAAAATAAAAACCGCAATTTTTTACAACAAGAAGGAGAAACGAAAATGGCAAAGCTTTATCATCAGGAAGACTGCAATCTGTCCCTTTTGGACGGAAAAAAGGTAGCGATAATCGGTTACGGGAGCCAGGGTCATGCTCACGCTTTAAATCTTAAGGACAGCGGCGTTGAAGTTATTATAGGGCTTTACAGCGGAAGCAAGTCATGGGAGAAGGCGGAAAAAGCGGGCTTTACTGTTATGACTGCCGCTGAAGCATCAAAGGCGGCTGACATTATAATGATACTTATCAACGACGAACGTCAGGCGGATATGTACAAGGAGAGCATTGCTCCCAACCTTACCGCAGGAAAAGCTATCGCTTTCGCTCACGGTTTCAATATTCATTTCGGACAGATTGTACCTCCCGCCGATGTGGACGTTATTATGATAGCGCCAAAGGGTCCCGGACATACTGTTCGTTCCGAATACACAATCGGCAGAGGCGTTCCGTGTCTTGTTGCGGTACACCAGGACGCTACGGGAAGAGCGATGGACATTGCCCTGGCTTATGCGGCTGGTATCGGCGGTTCGAGAGCGGGCGTGCTTGAAACAACCTTTAAAATGGAAACGGAAACCGACCTGTTCGGTGAACAATGCGTGCTTTGCGGCGGCGTTACCGCTCTAATGAAGGCGGGATTTGAAACGTTGGTTGAAGCGGGATATGATCCCCAGAACGCTTATTTTGAGTGTATTCATGAGATGAAGCTGATAGTTGACCTTATTTATAAGGGCGGCTTCGGAATGATGAGATATTCCATTTCGGATACGGCAGAATTCGGTGATTATGAGATAGGAAAGAGACTCATTACCGAGGATACCAAGAAAGAGATGAAGAAGGTGTTGGGTGAGATTCAGGACGGTACCTTCGCCCGTAACTGGATTATGGAAAATAAGATGGGACGTTCCCATTTTAACGCTTGCAGAAGAATGGAGAGCGAGCATCAGCTGGAAAGGGTTGGCGCGGAGATACGCAAGCTTTATGCTTGGAACGAGGACGGGGAAAAGTCTATTGACGAGATTGCCGACGCTAAATTCGGAAACTGATAAATTTTAAAAATGCGGATTAAGTGAAAAGATTACATGAGAGTATACAACGGCACTGTTTTATGGCAGTGCCGTTGTATTATTTGAGTTTTAGTGTAAAAACAATTCTTGTCTTTTATTCTGAGGAGTGTTTTGAGTGTACCCACGGGGGGCAGATCCATTTGCGCGTCAAAAATATCTACCGGACGGAAATTTTCTTTTTTACAAGACATTGCGCTCACATGTGGTTTTGTAAAACCATTTGTGAGCGCAATGTCTTTTTTTAATGTTTCATGGTGACCCGTACGGGAATCGAACCCATGTTTGCGGCGTGAGAGGCCGCCGTCTTAACCGCTTGACCAACGGGCCATACATATTAAGGATAGACAGTGCGTCTACCCTTAAATAAACGCCTTACGGCGGTATGGTACACCTTCAGGGACTCGAACCCTGGACCCACTGATTAAGAGTCAGTTGCTCTACCATCTGAGCTAAAGGTGCATAATACAAAAAGCACACAAGGTGCTTTTTGTTTAGTGCCGGCATTATCTATCTTCCCGGGCCGTCACCAGCCAAGTATTTTCGACGCAAACGAGCTTAACTGCTGTGTTCGGAATGGGAACAGGTGGAACCTCATCACAATCAACACCGACTAAGAGAAAAGCATAAACTATTCTCTCAAAATTGAACAACGAAACTCAAAATACAAGACATATCTGTTTTGAAGGATAAGCCCTCGACCGATTAGTATTCGCTGGCTGAACGTCTCACAACGCTTACACCTTGAACCTATCAACCTCGTAGTCTACAAGGGGTCTTAACCATTACTGGTGGGATATCTTATCTTAAGGACGGCTTCACGCTTAGATGCTTTCAGCGTTTATCC
>CANDLP010000211.1 GCA_947385505.1 uncultured Clostridia bacterium | reverse complement strand
TTTTGTTAATTTAGCACAATTCCATTTATTTTTCAAACAAGCCCTAATAACCATTAGTAATTCATAATAATTTAAAAATCCCAAATAAAAATAAACGACAGACCAAATAAACTTTTGCCTGCCGTTTATTTTTAAATTAGTATAAAAGAAAGTGAGCAAATGTGCCGCTTTTTCTTTTTTCAGCCCGATATATTGTCAAATTGGTTTATTCCTTTTTATCCTCGTCCGATCCGCTTCCGCTGTTTTCTCCGCCTTCGCTTCCGCTCCCGCTGTCGCTGCCCTCCGAGCTTTCCTCAGTCTGAGGATTTGTTTCGGCGGAAGCGCTGTCGGTGGAAGAATCGGAGGAGCCGGTGGGATCCGGATTTTCATCTTTCATTACGTCGCTGCCGCAGGCGGTAAAGGTCAGCGCCATCATACCTGCTAACAGCATAGCGGTAAAAAATTTTGCTTTTTTCATAACCGTTTCTCCTTTCCTGTTCTGTTTTTATACTGTTTCTGCTTTAAAATACAGACAAAGTGCATAATATAAGAAAGTTTTTGACTTTCTCTGATGTATTATGCCACAAAAAACGAAAAGTAAATATCAAAAAAGTTACAATTTTCGGAAAGAAAAATCTAAGTTATTGCTAAAGTTTTTAATTTTTTTGACGATAAAATAAACAGATAATATACATTTTTTGTTAATCGGATTCTATTGTATGAAAACGGCTGATAAATGGGGGGAATAAAGTATCAAATTTGTCCTGTAAAGCAAATGTACGGAGGCATATCATGGAAAACAGCAGGATATATACCATGAAATTTTCAAAAGTTTATCCGCTGCTCATTCAAAAAGCGGAAAGAAAAAATCGTACAAAGCAGGAAGTCGATGCTATTATCTTCTGGTTAACGGGATATGATGAAAACGGTCTGACTCAGCAAATTCAGAATGATTCGGATTTTAAAACCTTTTTTGAAAAAGCGCCTTGCGTCAATCCCGATTACATTAAGATTAAAGGAACTATATGCGGTGTTCGTGTCGAACAAATTGAAGATCCTTTGGTCAGACTGGTCAGAAGCTTGGATAAAATGATTGATGAATTGGCTAAAGGGAAAGCCGTTGAAAAAATCTTGGGAAAATAAAAATCTCACTATTTATAGGACAGTTTGAACAGAGTCTTTCTGAAAATCAGCTTCAAGTCACAAAAATAATTTGAATTATTGTAGATTTTATCCGCAATTCAAACGGTTAAGAAAGGAGAACAGAATGCCTTACAATGTTTTAAACCATCTGCCCGCCGAATACGTCAGATACAGTAATCACAAAACCGCCGCTTCCGCGCCGAAGCAAAAAAACGCCTTAAACGGCGAGCAATATAACTCTGTTCATAAAAATAAAGGCAGATTCGATTCTTATTCCGGAATAGAAGACTCAGTCGGATGCGAAAATAAGCCTGTTTGCTACACAAAGCCCAAAAACTCTGCCTGCGGTTGGAAAACAGCTGCCCCCGATCCCCTTGAAAGCCAAATGAGGAAAACATTGGGAACCGATTCCGATGATTACGAAATATCAAACGGAAAAACCGATGAATTCGGCAGCTATATGATCCGCTCCACAAAAAAATCCACCATTTATGTTAACCCGGAATATTACGCTTCGATAGCAGACGATCCCGAAAAAATAAGAGAGTGCCGCGAACAGATAGAGACCATGAAACGGATTGACCAACGTGTGGAACGCCGAGCGAAAGCAAAGGGCATAAAAATAGTTTCCAAGGGCTGGTATATTGATAAGGACGGCGGCATAAGCAGCTGGACAATTACCAAGCGGGAAAAAAAGATAAAAAAGACGCATCTTGAAAAAATGCGCGACTTGCAACGGGATATTGCGCAAAAAAGAGCCGAAAAGAAAAAAGCCGACTTAAAAATTGCCAAAAGACGGAGCGAACAAAAAGAAGAGCTTTTAAGGCTCAGAGGCAAGAAAAAGGCGGCTATGAACGAAAAATTTAAGCGCAAGGCTAAAAACTGCGTGGTTATTGATTTAAACGACCTTGAAATAATGCGCCGCACAAGAAAATTGAAAACCAAAACCATAACAGGTTTCAGTTCGGGATATTCAATATAGCCCATACCAATACCATTTTGAACTGACGTAATACCCGCAGCTCAAAACGGAATTATGAAAGGAACGGTGACAAAATGCAGGTATCAGGTGTAAAAGATTCACAGAACACGGCTGTGGGAGTAAGCCAAAAACAAAGCTCCGACCCTGTAATCAAGGACGCCCGGGACAAAATAGCCGAGCTAAAGGAACGCATAAAAGCTCTCGCCGACGACGATACTCTTGACGCTAAATCAAAGGCGGAGCAAAAGAAGGAATTGCAGCTTCAGATTTCCGAGCTGAACACTCAGATAAAACAAAGACAGGCAGAGCTTCGCAAGCAGGAATACGAATCCAAAAAAGCCCGTGAGAATAAACCCGACGGCACGGTTTACAAGGGCAAGGCGGATATATTTTCCGTTAAGGGAGCAAATGCCCTTCTTTCCGCTCAGAACGCGTTTAATATCTCCGACGACTTAGGCGACCTTGCCCATAGTATGGAGCTTACGGCAAGGCGCTTGAACAAAGAGATACAAACGGACATAGAAAGAGGAGCGGACGTTTCCGCAAAGGAAGCCATGCTTTCCGACCTTAAAGTTGGTATTGCCAACACAAAGAGTAATCAGGTGGAAATTTTATGCGACGCCAATCTGACAATGAATTCCGCCGCCGAAGAAGGGGAGGAAGAAGAGGAAACAGCCGCTGAGGGAGAAGAAAATGCCGAAGGGGAAGAAGGGGAAATCAAAACGGAACTCAACGGTAACAATACCGAGTCCGGCGATATAAAAATTGAAGGAATTTACGATAAGAACGGTAATCTCGCGGACAATAAGGAAAACGAAGCGGAATACGAAGCTAAAGCGTAAGCGCTAAAAAAACGCAGCGCCGCAAATTTGTAAAATGCACAATACAATTGAAAAGGAGCTCAGTAATGACCGAAAAACAAATCAATTCCTCCGCCTACAAATCAGGCGGCTTCATAGGCAAATATCAAAAGTTGGTTAAAGACGAGGTGATCCCCTATCAGTACGCCACCCTCGGAGACAACACAGAGGGAGCCGAAAAAAGCGGAGTAATAGCCAACTTTAAAAATGCCGCCAAAGTTCTTCGCGGTGAAAAGCCCGACGGGGACTTTTACGGAATGGTCTTTCAGGACAGCGACGCGGCAAAATGGCTGGAAGCGGCGGCTTACGCTCTTGCCGATTTTCCCGACGCGGACCTTGAAAAAAAAGCGGACGAGCTTATTGAAATAATCGCTTCGGCGCAGGATTCCGACGGATATCTCAATACCCGCTTTACCATTTCTGATAAGGAAAGGCGCTGGACAAACCTTCTCGAAGCTCACGAGCTTTACTGCTCCGGTCATATGATGGAGGCGGCCTGCGCCTATTATGAGGCGACGGGAAAGGATAAGCTGCTTAAGGTAATGAAGAAGAACGCCGATTGTATATATAAGCGTTTTATTGAGGAGAAAAACGGCGGCTGTCCGGGTCATCCGGAAATCGAGCTTGCTCTTATGAAAATGTACGGGCTTACAGGTGACAAAAAGTGCCTTGAACTGGCGGAATATTTTATCAACGAGCGGGGCAGGGATACGGCTTTTTATCAAAAAGAGGCGGAAAAACGCGATTGGACCGTATGGAACAGCAACCCGTGGGACAACGCCTACCGTCAGAGTCACATCCCCGTAAGGGAACAGTCCGTTGCTGTGGGTCATGCGGTGCGGGCGGTTTACTTATACACGGGAATGGCCGAGTTAGCGGCGGAAACAGGCGACAAAGAGCTTTTATCCGCCTGTGAAAGGCTTTGGAACAATATTACAGAAAAGCAGATGTATATAACCGGCGGCATAGGTTCGACGGTCAGCGGAGAAGCCTTCAGCGTGGACTACGATCTGCCGCCCGATACCGCCTACGCCGAAACCTGCGCCGCCGTGGGTCTGATATTTTTCGGCCGGGCAATGCTGAAAAACGAAATTGACGGCAAGTACGGCGATATCTGCGAACGCGCCTTTTACAACGGCGTACTGGCGGGTATGGCGCTGGACGGAAAAAGCTTTTTCTATGTCAACCCCTTGGAAGTAATCCCCGGTATATCGGGAATATCATCAAACTATCGTCACGCCCTTCCTCAGCGGCCCAAATGGTACGCCTGCGCCTGCTGTCCGCCGAATGTGGCGAGATTGGCGGCGTCCTTCGGAAAGTATGCTTACGGGGAAAAAGGCGATACGGTATACTGTCATATGTTTGCCGACGGATCGGTAAGCTTTAAAAACGGTACGGAACTGATTTGCGAAACCGATTATCCCTATGATTTTACGGTAAAATATACCGTAAAAAAAGGGGAAAATAAAATTTTAGCGGTGAGAGTGCCCGAATGGAGCAAAACATATGAGCTGTCTTTAAATGGAAATAAACTTGACTTACGGACGGAAAAAGGTTATCTTTATTTAGAAGTAAAAAGCGGCGACGAGATAGTTTTGTCAATGGACGGAACGCCGAGATTCATTTACCCGTCAGCAAGAATACACAGCCTTTCCGGCAGAATTGCCGTTATGAGGGGGCCTCTGGTTTACTGCTTTGAGGGAAAAGACAATGAGAGCGATGTGCTTTCGTTGTCGCTGAAAGACGATGAAACGCCGGTTCTTTATGAGTGTGATACCGAGCCTTTGACGGGAGTAACGGGAATTACCGTATCGGCGGTTAGGGAAAATATTTCTCGGGAGCTTTATACCGATAAAAAGCCCGAAAGACACGAATGTAAGGCCAATGCGGTTCCTTATTACACATGGGGAAACAGGGGCGAAAATCAGATGAGGGTATGGATGAACAGGGCTTGATATAAAAGTAATACTAATAACCATTTAAAAAATAGATAAACTATTTTTTAAATGCCATGCCGC
>CANDLP010000210.1 GCA_947385505.1 uncultured Clostridia bacterium | reverse complement strand
CGCCTATATCAATGCTTTCGCAGCAGCCGCACTCTTTTCGCTGATTTTTATCTTTTTTTGCGTCAAGAGATTTTCCCGTCAGCGCTTCGATCCGTTTTCTGTCAATGCAGCTTGAATGTCCTATTCCGTATCCGCTAAGATCAATGCTTTCCGCGCAGGTGTTTATTTTAAATCCGTTTTCTTTAGATACAGCGGAAAAAGCTTCGGCTATGCGAAAAATTTCTGCTGTGGAAAGTTCGTTTACGCCGTTTTCCCTGAATCGTTTTTCGGTTTTCTTATAACTGTCGATAAAGCTTATAACACAGCCTTCAAAATATCCCTTTAGTTCAGACGCCAGTTTTTCAAACCATTTTATATGGTATTCTACAGTATATTTTTCGGTGATAAGAATAGGGTCATATCGCCATATGAGCCTTTTTTGTCCTATACTTTCGGAAAGCGCTTTAAATGTGTCTATAAGCTCCGCACTTTTTGAAGGAACATTTTTTTCAATATCACTGCCGTAAGAATTAAGCGTGAATTGAAAATAATACTCATAGCCTTTAAGCAGGTCAAGGCATTTCAGCATAGGCTTCGGATTTTTTGTCCAGAATACGAAGCAGTCTACGTCTTCCTGCTTTAGACTTACACTTTTCAAAGATTGATTAAAGGGATTTTTTACCTCGGCATACCCCTCCTTAAGCCGATTGAAAAACCATTGGGAATAAAAAGCGGGGATATCTGTACGTCGGCTTGCGCTGATTATCATAATTCATCCGTATCCAATCTACCGAATACTTCGCCTATTTTGCCCTCTATCAACAGATCGGCGTTACTGTCGGCGTTTGTGGGGGACATATTTATTATCACCAGATTACTGCCGTTAAAATAATTTATAAGCCCTGCGGCAGGGTACACCACAAGGGAAGTGCCGCCTATTATAAGAGTATCGGCGTTGGCAATGGCGTTTACGGAACGATTAAGGGTTGTCTGGTCAAGCTGCTCGCTGTACAATACCACGTCGGGCTTTATCAGACCGCCGCATTCGCATCTCGGAACGCTGACGCAATTCTTTATATACTCTGCGGAATAACTTTTCCCGCACTTAAGACAATAATTTCTCAACACGGAACCGTGAAGCTCATAAACTCTTTTGCTTCCCGCTTTTTGGTGCAGTCCGTCAATGTTCTGGGTAATGATTGCCGCCAGCTTTCCTTTTCGCTCCAATTCAGCCAATTTTTCATGGGCTTTATTGGGCTTTGCGTCAAGGCACAGCATCTTATCCCGATAAAAGCGGTAAAATTCTTCGGTTTGGGAGTAAAAGAAATCGCCGCTCAGTATCGTTTCGGGAGGATAGGAATACTTTTGATTGTAAAGTCCGTCAACGCTTCTGAAATCGGGGATCCCGCTTTCGGTGGAAACCCCCGCTCCCCCGAAAAATACCGTGTTTTTGGAGTTTTTGAGTATTTCGTTAAGCTTTATTATTTTTTCGTCAAAATTTAAGTTTTTCATGATCAAAAAGGTTTGGAATCCTTTAATTCCACGATTCGGTTAAATACGTTTTCGTGTTTTGAGTCCTTGCAGAAATAGCCTATCCGCACAAACTGGAATTTATCTCCCGCCTTTGCGTTTTCAAGACACTTTTCAAGCTTGCAGTTCTGTTTCTTTTCCACCGATTCTGGGTTAAGATAATCGTCAAAGGTTTTGTCATCGGGGATAGCATTGGTGTTTTCTATGGTAAAAAGGCTGTTGTAGATATAAACGTCCCTGTCGATGCAGTTTTTTTCGCTGAGCCAGTGGATAGTGCCCTTGATTTTTCTTCCGTCGGCGGGATTTCCGTTTCCGCTTTCCAGATCGGCGGTGCAGATGATCTTGTTTATGCTTCCGTCTTCGTTGTAAACAATGTCCTTATATTTTATTATATAAGCGCCCATAAGCCTTACTTCGCCGCCGGGCTTTAAACGGAAGTATTTCGGTGGAGGACAGGCGGAAAAATCGTCTCTGTCAATATAAAGGTTTTTGCTGAATAAAACCTTGCGTTTTCCCGCGGCTTCGTCGTTGGGGTTGTTGGATATTTCAAAATACTCCTCTTTATCATCGGGGTAATTTTCAATTTCCACCTTTATCGGATCCAGTATCGCTATTCTCCTTAAGGCGGTTTTGTTCAGCTCGTCTCTTATGCAGTGCTCCAAAAGAGCGATATCCACAACGGAAAGGCTTTTACAGATACCCGCCGTTTCCACAAAGCGGAAAATTGATTCGGGCGTATAACCGCGCCTTCTTAAAGCGCAGAGTGTGGGGAGTCTGGGATCGTCCCAGCCGTCTACCACGCCCGTTTCAACTAACTGTCTTAAATAACGCTTGCTCATTACCGTGTTGGTAACGTTGAGTCTTGCAAATTCATACTGGTGAGGCGGCTGTTCAAAGCCTATATTTTCCACTACCCAATCATAAAGGGGTCTGTGGTTTTCAAACTCGATGGAACACATGGAATGGGTTATGCCCTCCAAAGCGTCCTGAATAGGGTGCGCAAAGTCGTAAAGTGGGTAAATGCACCATTTGTCTCCCTGACGGTGATGCGACATATGAAGAATACGGTAAATGGCGGGGTCGCGCATATTCATGTTAGGACTCGCCATATCTATTTTTGCGCGGAGGGTGCAGTAACCGTCGGGAAAATCTCCGTTTTTCATTTTTTTAAAAAGCTCTAAGTTTTCTTCTACGCTTCTGTCGCGGTAGGGACTGTTTTTTCCCGCTTCGGTGAGGGTGCCCCTGTACTGTCTCATTTCCTCGTTGCTCAGATCGCATACATAAGCCTTGCCCTTTTTAATAAGTTCCACGGCAAATTCATAGGTTTTTTGAAAATAATCGCTGCCGTAAAATACTTCGTCGGGGTTTGCTCCCAGCCATTTTAAATCCTCTAAAATGGATTCCACATATTCGTTGTCCTCTTTGGTGGGATTTGTATCGTCGAAACGGAGATTGAATAAACCGTTGTATTTTTTTGCGGAAGTATAGTTTATATATATCGCTTTGGCGCTTCCTATATGAAGATATCCGTTGGGTTCGGGGGGGAAGCGGGTGTGTATTTTTTTAACGCGTCCTTCGTTAAGATCGCTTTCGATTATATCGGTAAGGAAATTGGAATTGCATTCGCTTTCCGCCCCACCGCTCACATTGTTTTTTTCTTCTGCCATTTTATAATGTCTCCTTAAATTTCTTTATTCTGTTTATGCTTTCGTCTCTGCCCAATATCTTCATTACAAGACAGAGATCGGGGCTGTTTAATTTTCCCGTTACCGCAGCCCTTATAAATGCGCTGACGTCCGCCACGCTTCCTTTGTATTGATCGGGATTCGCTTTGTATTCTTTTATATTGGAGCAAAAGCCGTGTCTTTCGCCGATGGCTTTTACCTTGTCAAACCATACGTTTTGTTCGTCGTTTATGTCATATTGCTCCGCAAATTCATCTAAAATCGGGATAATATCTTCTTTTGAGAAACCCTCGGGTCTTTCGGAAAACTCAAAATATTCGGGGAAGAAAAAGCCCATATAACCCTTTGCGTCCTTCCATGTTTCCAGATCCTTGCGGGGTTTGTTTCCGCCTCTGCCGATTTCAAGGATTTGCTTCGTATAATCGGGGTCTTTTGAGATAACGCTGTAAAAATCCCCGTCAAATTCCTTTGCCCAAGCGGAAAGCTTTTCATAAACCCTTTCGGCGGTCATTCTCGAAACTACGTTTTTGCTTACATCTCCAAGCTTCACTAAGTCGAAAAGGGAACCGCTGGCGCTCATTTTCTTTATTGAAAAAGGAAAATCGTTAAGGCTCGCGTCGGGATTTGCTCTGCGCCAGTCCTCAAAGTTGCTGTTAAGCAATGTCATAACGTACTCCAGAACGCTTTCGGCGGGGTATCCCTCGCTTATATAATAGCTCATACCGGCGCCCTTATCGCGTTTTGACAGCTTTTTCTTTGCGTCGCCCTCTTTTCTCATCAGTTGTGAGATATGGAGATATTTCGGCAGCTTAAAACCGAGAGCGACGAAAAGCTGAATATGATAAGGCAGACTGGACAGCCATTCTTCACCCCTCACCACATGAGTAGTCCTCATAAGATGGTCGTCAACGGCGTGAGCCATATGGTATGTGGGCATTCCGTCGCTTTTGAGCAGGACGTGATCAATATGGTTTTCGGTGACCTCTATCGCGCCCTTTACAAGGTCGGTGAACTTAATTTTATTATCGGGATTTCCTTCTGAGCGGAAGCGTATAACATATGGTATTCCCGCGTTGATTTTTTCCTTTACTTGATCAAAGGTCAGATCGCGGCATTTTACATATTCACCATAATAGCCGGGGGTGACCTTTTCCGCTTCCTGACGTTCCCTTAAGCTTTGCATATCCTCTTCGGTACAAAAACAGGGATAAGCCTTGCCTTTTTGTACGAGTTCCTTTGCGTAGGTACGGTAAATTTCCCGTCTTTCGCTTTGGCGGTAGGGTCCGTATTTGCCCTCTTTTACAATACTTTCGTCAAAATTTATTCCGAAAGTTTCAAAAACCTTTATAAGATCGTATTCCGCGCCTTCAACCTCCCGCTTGGAATCAGTATCCTCTATCCTGAGATAGAAAACCCCGCCGCTTTGGTGCGCCAATCTTTCGCTTACAAGTACGGGGTATAGTCCGCCGAAATGCACAAAACCGGTAGGACTCGGGGAAAAGCGGGTGACTTTCGCGCCTTCGGGAAGGTCTCTTTGGGGGTACAGGTTTTCGTAAAAATCTGGGGTTTTTGTAACATCGGGGAAAAGCAGTTCTGCCAGTGCGTTGTAGTCCATATTTGTTGTTTCCTTTTTTGACTTATATTTTTATACTTATTATAATAATAGCATAAATTTGATAAAATTTCAATAGGTTATCGCAGATTTGTCAATCATATGATTACTTAAAAAGGTATATTTTATAGTTTGCTTTTATTTAGATTCAAAATATTGACTTTATTTAAAGCTTGTGATAAAATAACACGTATTATAATTATTGTTCTTGGAAGGGAAAAAACAATGCTTCATAAAATAACAAAGGCT
>CANDLP010000209.1 GCA_947385505.1 uncultured Clostridia bacterium | reverse complement strand
CATTCTTTTTAATTTTTTTGAAAAATTGTGTCAAGTAATATTGACAATTTCACATTGTCCAAAAACTTGTATTTGATAACCATTGCGTTATCCTCCAATCTTGAAATTTATGTTGAAATTTTTCTAAGATTGGAGAAGGCGGGGCGCGTGAGGGGTAATATGTCAAAAATCTGCAATTTTTGACAAACAAAAGGCGCGTTTGCCGTAAAGCAAACGCGCGAGTTAAAATTTTATATTTTTTTCGTTTTCTATGGAGTAATAGATAGAATTTTGTCGATAAAAAAGCCCCGCAGTCTTTTGCAAGACCGCGAGGTGAATAACGGAAATATGCATTATTGACATTTAAATTCCTATCTGGGGACAAATGGTCATTTAACCCCCCACAAAGTATCACTGGCAGAATTTCCCGCAGTATTTTGTAGTTGTATATTTCCATTATACTATATATGTCATGTGTTGTCAAGGCTTTTGGCTCTTAAACTTTAGATAATGCAATGTATTTCATTTGAAACCTTATATTTTAGGGTTTCTATTGACATAGAATCAAAATCGATACCGCAAATATTACTGCCACCATAGGCAAAATCCATTTTAGTTTCTGGGACTTGATAGAGTTGATGATCTCGCGGTAATCGGAAATATATATGTCGTCCCCGTCTAATACAGAAAACAGAGTTTTACGGGAAGATTTAAGGTGTTTATAAGCCTTGCCAAAATCTTTCATATAATAGTAAGTGCAGCCGATGTTGTAATGTACTGCGGCAACATTAATATCGTTTTCATCAAATTCAGAACATAAGATTTTCAATGCTTTGGTATAATACCACAAAGACTTCTCGTGATCTTTTATTCTGTATATGCCGCCGATATTGTTATACACAGCGGCAGCATAGACACTGCCTTCTTCCGACTCAGACAAAATAATTTCAAGCGCCCTGTTATAATATTTAAGAGCCTTTTCATCATCATACATTTGATGATAGTCATTGCCGATTAAATTAAGGTATAAAGCGGCAGAAAGGTCACACTCCGTAAAAACCGCCTTTTCAAAATATTTCTTTGCTTTATTATCCTTGCCAGTTTTATAAAATGTGTCGCCTATTTTGGTATAGATCACGGCTAAATCATCGGCGTTTTCGCTGTCTGTTGAAGGACACATCGTTATAATATTGTAAATAAATTGAAAGTGTTTTATTGGAGGGTTTATGCAATCAATGAAAGGTCCATCATAATCAAAACCATAATCGACATCCACTTCTTGAAGTTCATTGCTTTCACCCAATGCCGCGAGCCACAATTCCAAAGTCTTGTTAAGGTATTTCTCTGCCTTTTCGTAGTTGTAAGAATGATATACTTTTATAAAGCCGCACTCATTTTCAAGGCTGTTTGAGCCTTTTTCATAGTATTTGTCGGCTCTTTCAAAAAGTAGGTTTGTTTTATTCATTTTAACCTCCGAATGCGTCAGAAATTATGGGGGTATCTCTAAAGCTCGATTTTCTCTTTACCAGCCGATTTTTAGTGATCCCCCCAATTAGTGTCGCTTAATATCTTGCTAAAATAAAAACCACCAACCGCTATTAGACATGCCGGGTTCAATAAGAAGGTCGCCGTTTTCCTCTCTCTCGTTTTCGAGATAATATTTATTACCGGACGGGATGTAATACCCTTTTGCGTTGCTGTCGTCGTAGGTTTTGCAGAACTTGTAATAATAAATAGGGCCGCCCTTTGCTATGTTGTCTTCGACCTGCGGGTCAAACAGGTACGGAATGCCGTTTATCATCATGGTACACCATGTGTGCCCAGTATAACCACCCCTAGAGCTTGAAGTTTGTCCGTTCTGGAGATATGTTTCAAGCCCGATAGCCCTTGTCATGACCGCAAAAGCCGAAGAATAATTGTTGCAAACGCCCGAGTTGTTTACAAGCACCTCATAAGCCCAGCCCTTGATTCCCCAGCCGAGGTTTTCACCTGTTTGCCCATATGAAAAGTTGTTGATCGCGTAATCGTAGCAAGCTTTTACTTTTTCGTATGTACTCATATTGTCATTTGTAATTTTTGACAATATGCTTTCAACTAATGAGTCAAGCAATTCATTACCCGTTTTTTGCGGATTAAGAGTTACGGAATTTAAAAGTGCCTCGGCAGAATTGGTTGGAGCGGGTGTAGGCTCATACACCGGTTCAACGGGTTTGCTTGTGGAAAGATAAGCGCCGTTCACGAAATATTCTTCGCCGTTGTAGGATATTCTGTACCAGCCGTTGTTCGCCTTTCCCGTAACGGTGACTTTATCACCCGTGCCGAGACTGCCAACTTTTTCGGAGGAAACATTCGTTTCTGTCCATACACCGATGTCCGTTGTCGTGTACATCACAGCGTCGAGTTTTTCAATGTCGTATGTAAGCTCCCCGAGCATACGTTTTATTTCCGCATCGCCCGTTTTCTCAACCCCCGTTTGAAGTATCTCGACAGCTTTATCCTTTTGACCAAGTTCTATATACGCATTTGCAAGACCCGTATACGCGTCCTTTTGAGCGTCATCCAAAGTCAGAATTTTTTGATACTCCACGACGGAATCTTCTGCAGAAAGAGCGCTTGCCGAGATCAAAAGCCGCTCCATCAGCATTTCCTTTATGTCGGAGTTTGACGTTTTATCATAGCCCTCTTGAAGCGCCTTTACAGCATCGTCGTTTTTACCAAGCCCGATATAGGAGTTAGCGAGTCCGATATAAGCGTTGTCATTTTTCGCGTTCAGGTTTACCAGCTTTTTAAACGACGTTATCGCCGCATCAAATTTCTTCGCGGACAAGTCGCTGTTCGCCTTTTGCGTGAGCAGATTGATAAGCTTGGTTTTTATTTCCTCGGCGTTTGTTTTCTCCAGACCCTTTTCAAGTGTTTCGATCGCTTTGTCATTATTCTTTGCTGCTTTGTACGAATCCGCAAGTGCGATATAAGTGTCTGCGTTCTTGTCGTCCAATTCTATCAGCCGCGAATACTGTTTGTTTGCCTTTTCATAGTTTTTTTTCTTGAAATTGTCCTTTGCACTTTCCGATAATGCGTTAATGTATTCGACCTTTATGCCATCGTCGCCCGTTGTTTCAAATCCCGCTTTAAGCGTTTCTATCGCCTTTTCGGTATTCGCGAGACCTTTATAAGAGTTCGCCAGACCCACATACGCTTCAACGTTTTTGTTATCAAGCGAAATTATTTGTTTGTAATCGGAAACCGCGTCCTCAAAATTCTTTTCGGAAAGATTTTTTTCGGCGGACGTTGAAAAGGTTTCGGATAGCTTTGCGGTGACGTTGTTATCGTCCGTATTCTCCGCCGCTTTTTTGAGTATTTCCACCGCGTTATCGGTGTCATTGAGAGCAATATACGAACTGGCAAGCCCCATGTATGCGTACGCGTTACCGCTGTCAAGTTCTATCACGCGCTCGAACTCGGATATTGCCTGCTCATAATCCTTTTCATTAAGGTACTTGTTTGCGTTTTCCGAAAGAAGCCCTACCAGTTTAGTCAAAATGCCCTCGTCATACGTTGCGCTAAAGCCGTCGTTCAACGTTTCGAGCGCTTTATCGGGCTGCTCCGAACCGATGTACACGTCCGCAAGATTGATGTATGCCTCGCTGTCATCGGGGCTTATTTCAATAAGCCGTTGAAAATCAGCGATTGCCTGTTCGTAGTTTTGCCCGACTGAATGACGTTCCGCCCGCGCTCTGATAACGGAGGGGTTATTTTTCCAATTATACAGCACAAAAACAGCCGTAGCACAAACAACAAGGACGACTGCCGCGATTATGATGATGTTCCGTTTCTTGTGTGATGCCGTTTTTTCGCACTTTTTACAACTAGCCATTTTGCATTTCCTTTCATCGATTATTTGAATATGAAGCGTTACCGTTGCTTAACCAATATTGCAACAAAGTACCGACTTACACATTATTTTTAATGTAAAGTTCAATATCGCCTATAGTTTTCAAATTCCTGATATCGCTGTCGGGAACTTCAATATCGAACTCATCCTCAAACGCCACAACGACATTCACCAAATCAAGTGAACTCAAGCCTAAATCGGAAACCAAACCGGTTTCCTCGCTCATCTCATCGACGCTTATTCCGGAATACTCCGAGAGAATGGCTTTAATTTTGTCTTTCATCGTTTGCCTCCATAACTTTATACCGCAGTATTTTTTTGGTAGAATTCTTTTCAAACTCTACTTCCCGCAGCTTGATTTTATTTATTTGCTTGTATGACGGTTGACCTTGATTAACCGTTTTTATGAGTTCGTTGAAATGATCTTGCCCGCCTATATATTCCTCGCTTGGAAAGATCTCAGCAGTTAGTATGCCGTTATCGGAATATACTACAACTTCTTGAACTTCATCATACAGAAGCAATCGGTTTTCTACTTCCTCGGGCGAAATGTTCTCGCCGTTACTGAGGATAATAAGGTTCTTCTTCCTGCCTGTCAAAAATAAAAAGCCGTCCTCTATATATCCCAGATCACCTGTATTGTACCAACCGTCCACAAAAGCGTCATTGGTTGCCTGTTTGTCATTGTAATAGCCGAGCATAACATTATCGCCCTTTATGAGCACCTCGCCATCATCGTTTGTTTTGACCGTACAGCAGTCGATTATGTATCCAACGCTGCCGTCATGTCTGTACTTGTTTCTGTTCACTGCTACAACAGGTGAACATTCAGTTATACCATAGCCGTTTAGTATCGAAATGCCCCAACTTCCAAATTCCTTGATATACTTTTCGTTGAGCGCCGCTCCGCCGCAGATTATGTATTCAAGGTTTCCGCCGAAAGCCGAATGTACAGATGAAAACAGCCGCTTCCTAATATCGATTCCTATTTTCAATAGAAAATTGCTTAGCCGCATCGCCCTGCGAAGTGTTTGTTCTTTACCGTTCTTTTTAGCTGTAAGCCATATCTGCTTATAAAATGTTTCTACAAATAATGGTACAAAAAATACAGACTGCGGTTTTACCAAAGCGAAATCGTTTTGAATTCTCTTAAGGCTTTTGTTTAAGAACACCATGTGCCGATAATTGAA